>JBDUDE010000901.1:0-8471 GCA_040003105.1 Mucilaginibacter sp.
TCTAACCCAAGCCTGGTACGTTTTCAAACTGCTTTTAATCCATCGAAAGATGCGTCCTTTAATGTTCGTGCCGAAAACCAGCGCCGCATTCAACCCTATATTCTGTCGCACCCCATTGGTGGCGGTTTGGGGTCGGTCGGCATTTGGGGGCAGCGTTTTGCACCAAACTCGTTCCTGGCAAAGTTTCCGCCGGATAGCGGGTACGTAAGGGTAGCTGTTGAAACGGGTTGGATTGGGCTGTTACTTTTCTGTGTTTTTAACTTTATTATACTGCAAAGGGGCATCTATTACTATTATATTATTAAAGACCCCGAGCTTAAAACCTATTGTATGGCCATGGTGCTGATAATTTTCGCACTTGATATTGGTAACTATCCGCAGCAGGCTTTCGTACAATACCCCACAAATATTTTGTTTTACCTGGCTATGGCTATCATAAATGTAACCATGCGTTTGGATAAACAAAAAAACTGGCCTAAGCCGGTCATAGCAGCTAAAACCACAAGCAAAAAAAACAAAAGGGATGTCCTTACTATCGAGTATAAAATCGAATCCGAAGCTTAAAAAAATAGCGCACTGGATGCTTATACCCAGCGGCCAATCAAAGCCGAGGTTATGGACACGGCTGGTTGTTAACCCTTTTGTACATAAGCGTGGCTCAAACACGGTGATACGTTTAAACAGCCGGATGGATTTGTTCCCCTTTAATAAGTTTGAAATAGGCAATAACTGTATAGTGGAAGATTTTGCTACTGTAAATAATGGCGTTGGCGATGTTATTATCGGCAACAATTGTGGCATAGGTTTAAGCAATGTTATCATAGGGCCCGTTACTATGGGCAATTATGTAATGCTTGCCCAAAATATTGTAATATCGGGCCTTAACCATGGCTACGAGGATGTAACTACGCCCCCCCGCACCCAAAAAGTGGTAACCAAACAAATAACCATTGCCGATGATGTGTGGATTGGCGCAAACTGCGTAATAACCGCTGGCGTAACCATAGGCAAACATGCCGTTATTGGTGCAGGCAGCGTAGTAACAAAAGACATACCCCCATTTTCTGTTGCCGTGGGTAACCCCGCCCGCGTAATTAAAAAGTACAATTTTGAAACCAACGGCTGGGAAAAAGTATAATGGCGGTATTTGAAAAGTTATTAAATAAACACACCCTTTCGTTAGCCAGCAATGCGGTAATGCCAGTGGTAGGCATGGTTACCGTTGGCCTGCTTGCCCGGTATATGACCAAACCCGATTTTAGCCATTGGATTATTTTTTTAACAACCTTTACCCTGGCGAACCTGTTCAGGAGCGGTTTTTTGCAAACATCACTGGTAAAATTTTATTCGGGTGCCGATGAAGATAAAGCAAAGGAAGTTGCCGGCTCAACCTGGTACATTGCATTTATATTGACCTGCATTCTGGGTATTATCAGTTTTATTGTCTTTATTTTTTACCACGGGCATGCAACCACCGAGCTTACTATTAAATGGTTCGCGGTTATATTTTTCAGCACCCTTCCCTCCAGTGTTGCTTTGTGGATACTGCAGGCCGAAGAGCGTTTCGACAGGATATTTATTTTGCAGCTAATGTGGCAGGGCTGCTACCTGGTACTCATTCTTTTCCTCATCTTCATCCACCGCACAACTTTCCCCGCTATCATCATAGCTTATTGTTCGACCGCTATGATTACCAGCCTGTTTGCCATTGTGCGGGGCTGGGCCAAAATTGGGGCGATAAAGCATAAAACAAAAGAGAGTATCAAGCAACTGGCTAACTTTGGCAAATACAGCGTTGGCACGTCGGTTAGCTCGTACCTACTCAGAAGTTCGGACACGTATATTATCAACTTTATGTTTACCGATGCCACCGTGGTAGGTATTTATTACCTGCCGCAAAGGCTGATGGAAGTGATTGAAATACCGTTAAGGAGTTTTGTTGCTACGGCGCTCCCTGCTATGTCGACCGCCGTAAACCAGGACGATAAAAAACAGCTTACCTACATACTTAAAAAATATGCAGGTATACTAACCTGGCTGATAGTACCGGTAACCCTTGGCTCGTTCATATTTGCCGATTTAGTGATTGATATATTAGGCGGCCACCAATATGCAAACACCTATGCCTCGAATGTTTTTCGCATATTTATGTGCTTCGCGCTTTTAATGCCGGTAGACCGTTTTTTTGGAATAACGTTAGACATGTTGAATAAGCCACATATAAACATGACCAAAGTGGTGATTATGCTGGTTGTAAACGTGGCAGGCGATTTTGCCGGGATTGCGATATTCCATAACTTGTATGGTGTTGCCATTGCATCCATATTTACATTTTTGGCAGGCGTAATTTATGGTTACTGGGTGTTGCGCAAGTATTTAAACTTTACCATGTTTGGCATCATAAAAATGGGCTTTGTTGAAACCAAAAGCCTGGTAGTTGAGCTGGCTGGGAAGTATAGGAAAAGAAAATAGATGCAAGAAGTCAAGAGGCAAAAAAAAAAGAGAAATCAAATCATAAAATGAAGCTAACTTTAACCTGTGTAGTATATCCTAATTCTTGTTATCTTGATTCTTGACTTCTTGATTCTTGCATCTCAAAAAAATACCCCTGATTTTACATGAGCCTTCAAAATAAAAATATCATCATCTTTTCGCAAATGCAGTTTGATGGTAAATTGGAATCGACCAATTATACCATGGCTAAGCTTTTGGCAAAAGACAACTTTGTTTATTATGTCGACCGGCCTTACACCTGGCGCGATTACGTGCAGTTTAAAAATACACCCGGCTTTAACACCCGCCGGCCGCACTTCTTTTCGGCCGAAAACAGCATCATTGAAACTGATAATCCTAATTTAAAAATCATTATCTCCCCCCCTGTCCCATCCATCAACATGCTGCCCGAAGGCAAAATATACCGGATGGCGCTAAAAGTGAATGAATGGATAGTAGGCTCGCGGGTAAAAAAGGTGATTGAGAATTTGAAAATTACTGATTACATCTACATAAATTCATACAACTTTACGTTACCAACGCTGCACAAATTGCTGAAACCAACGCTAAGCGTCTATCATTGTGTCGACCCGATTATTGAGCCATACCAAACCAAGCACGGCTTAATATCCGAAGATATTTTGGTTAAAAATGTTGATATGGTTATTTGCACCAGTAAGGAGCTGCGCAACAAAAAGGCTGTGTTAAACCCTAACGCATACTTTATACCAAACGCGGCTAACATCAGCCACAGTTCAAAAACGCTTAACCCTGATTTGGCTGAATCAAAAATATTAGAAGGTATACCCAAGCCCATTATCGGGTACTTTGGGGCCATTGAGCGAAGGATAGACTATGATATGATGCAGGAACTTTTTGCGTCAAACCGCGACAAAAGCTTTGTGATGACCGGGCCGATAGACCGTTATTATATAAAGGAAGAAGAATACAAAGCGCCGAACCTGTACCTTACCGGCCCGGTACCTTATGACGAATTGCCGGCCGTGCTGAAAGGTTTTGACGTGGCCATTATCCCCTTTAAAAAGGATGAGGTTAGCAGCGATATATTCCCGCTCAAGCTTTTTGAATACCTGGGGTCGGGGCGGCCGGTGGTGTCAACTGATTTCAACCCTGATTTAAAAGATTTTACTGCGGATACCGTGCACTATAGTAAAAACGCCGAAGAATTTTCAATAGCTATTGCCGAAGCATTAAATGACACCCCGGAATTGCAGCAAAAGCGCCTGGATGTGGCGGCTGATAACACCTGGGAACACCGTATTGAGGAAATAAGGGATGTTTTACAAACCAATTTTGATAAAAAGCACATTGTTTAAGGTTGATTTAAAAAAAAATGCTTCAAAAGCAATCGTTTACACAAAATTTACGTATAAAGCATAACGTATGGAAATTATCCGGCTTATAGCAACAATTATCACGAGCGTCATTTTCGTATATCTTGGTATATACAGCTTGTATTTGTTTATTTTTTCGGTTTCAGGGAAGCTTATCCCCGTAAAAGTACCGGCGCATAGCGACAACCTTGCAAAGTTTGTAATCTATATCTGCTCGTACAAAGAAGATGAGATAATATTAAACTCAGCCGCCAATGCAGTAACCCTCGATTATCCAAAAGATAAATTTCATATCTGCGTAATTGCCGATTCATTACAGCCAGCTACCATAGCGAAGCTCAAACAAATGCCTTTGCAGGTTTTGGAAGTTGTGTTTGAAAGCAGTACCAAATCAAAGGCATTACATAAAGCCATCGAGAATACCGAAGCCGGGTTTGATGCCGCAATTGTGTTTGATATCGACAACGTTGCCGCCCCCGATTTCCTGTACCAGATAAACAATTATCTGCAAAGTGGGGAAAAAGTTATACAGGGGCACCGGGTCGCAAAAAACACAAACACCTCTGTAGCAGTGCTTGATGCCATCAGTGAAGAGGTAAATAACCATATTTTCCGCAAATCTCAGCGGGTTTTCAACTTATCAGCAGCCATTATTGGTTCTGGCATGGCTTTGGACTATAAAACGTTTACTGACGTGATGATGCGCATCGATGCTGTGGGCGGTTTTGACAAAGAAATGGGGCTATTGTTAACAAATGATAGAATTGGCGTTGCTTACGCTGATAAAGCGCTGATATATGACGAGAAGGTGAGCAACAAGGAAGTATTTAAAAAACAGCGTCGCCGCTGGCTTTCGGCCCAGTTTAATTTGCTAAAAAAATATGGCAGCACCGCATTATCGGCACTGTTTAAAGGTAAGTTTGATTATTTGAACGAAGTGTACCAACTATCCATTTTACCGCGTGTGTTAATGCTCGGGTTAATGCCATTTATGTTGCTGGTGTCGTTTTTATTGCCCGGCATAGGGCCCGACTGGCACCTGTGGCTTATTGCAACTATTTGCTGTTACACAGGCATTTTAATAGCCATACCTGTTAGTTTTTACAACAAGGATTTTTTTGGCGCTGTAATACGCATACCGGTAATATTTTTTACCATGCTGCTGTTATTATTTAAATTAAAGGGTGCGAATAAAAAGTTTATACATACGCCCCATACACATAGCTAAATAGTATTCCTAACTGTAATATTTTGGTTACTTTAAAAAGGAATATTATATATTTAACAAGAAATTTTGGTTATAAATTAAACCAGCGATTAGATTAGAGATGAATGCCCCTGTACATTTAGAAAATACGACCAGCTATAACGATACCGTTGCTGAATACCCCAGGGAGAAGTCGCTGCCGCATTTTGTGAATGAATGTGCCAAAAAATATGCAAATAAGGTTGCCATAAAGTTCCATGGCCGCAACCTTACGTACAAAGAGGTTTACGAAAGCTCGAACAAATTAGCCAAAATACTTATTGATAACGGGATAAAACCCGGCGACATTATCGGCCTGGCGCTTGACCGTTCGCCGGAAATGATAATTTCGTTGCTGGCCATATTAAAATCGGGTGCAGCCTACATTCCCCTCGACCCTGAATATCCAAAAGACAGGGTTGAATTTATGCTGGATGATTCATCGGCAAAAATATTAATCACCTCAAAAAAATATCATAATCATTTTGCTTCAACTGCTTCGGAAATATTGATTGAAGATGCGTTTGAAAAATTTGACAGCTATACCAGCGACGAACCTGCTGTTGAAATAACCGGGGATGACCTGGCTTACGTGCTTTATACTTCAGGCTCGACAGGTAAACCAAAAGGCGTACAAATAAGACACTTTAACCTGGTGAACTTTTTGCTGAGCATGCAAAAGGAGCCCGGAATGACGGCCAGCGACAAAATACTTACCGTTACCACCATATCATTTGATATTGCGGGCCTCGAGCTTTACCTGCCGCTGATTTGCGGCGCTGAAATTACCTTAACAAACTCGGATACCGCTAAAGACGGGCGCATCCTGTTTGATATGGTGAAAAACGACGGCATCACCTTTATGCAGGCCACGCCATACACCTGGCGCATGATGCTGGAAGCCGGATGGGAAAAACTGCTGCCGTTAAAAATACTTTGCGGCGGCGAGGCGTTGCCGAAAGATTTAGTCGGCAGGCTTACCGCCCGAACCAGTCAGTTATGGAATATGTACGGTCCAACAGAAACTACTATCTGGAGCACCGTAAAACTTATTGAAAGCGACGAAGATATTACCATTGGTAAACCCATCGACAATACGCAGGTGTATATTGTGGACGAAAATTTAAATAACCTTACCGATGGCTCGATAGGCGAAATTATTATAGCCGGCGATGGGGTTGCTGCAGGTTATTTAAACCGCCCGGAGCTTACGGCAGAAAGGTTTATTGATAATCCTTTTTCGGGCAAGCCGGGCGACAAAATGTACCGCACCGGCGATTTGGGCCGGTATAGGGAAGATGGCGACATTGTTTGCCTTGGCCGTATGGACCACCAGGTAAAAGTGCGCGGCTACCGTATTGAGCTGGAAGAAATTGAACACGCTTTAGTTAAGGAAGTCGACATAAAACAAGCCGTTGTTATTGCCCGCGAAGATACCCCCGGCGACCCTCGTCTGGTTGGCTATGTGGTGCTGGAAGAAGAAGGCAGTGACATCGACTTAAAAACAAAAATCCACACTTGGCAGCAGGCATTGCTGGCCGTGTTGCCCGAATACATGGTGCCGGATGATTTTGTGGTGATGCCCGCCATACCTATTACGCCAAACGGTAAGATAGACCGCAAAGCGCTGCCAAAACCCGATTATAACGCAATAACACGCCTTGGCGAATATGTTGCCCCACGCACCGAAATTGAAAGCCAGGTAGCCGAAATATGGCAGGAGTTGATGGGCCTGGAGAAGATCAGTATATACGATAACTTTTTCGAGCTTGGCGGCCGGTCGTTGATAGCGGTGCAGATAATGGCACGCATTGAAAAGCTTACCGGCAAACGCTTACCGCTGGCAACACTGTTCGAGCATTCTACCATCGAAAAGTTGTCGCTGGTACTCAATATTGATTCAAAATCCATCACCTGGGATTCGCTGGTGCACATAAAACCTAAGGGCACAAAAATGCCTATCTATATTGTTCATGGCGCAGGATTGAATGTGTTGCTTTTTAATGCATTGGCGATGAATATGGACGATGACCAACCGGTGTTTGGTTTACAGGCACGCGGGTTAAATGGCATTGACGAGCCGCTGGATGTTATGGAAGAAATTGCTGCTAACTACATTGCCGAAATCATCGCCCAAAACCCAACCGGCCCGTATGCCCTTGCAGGATACTCGCTGGGTGGTACCATAGCTTACGAGATGGCTCACCAGCTATTAGCTGCCGGCAAAGAAGTAAAAATGCTGGCCGTGTTTGACACCTATGCCAAACAGACTGACATGTTCGACCCGCCGGTTAGACGTACTTTTAACCGCATACGGCTCGGTTTTATGAAGCTGTTTAACAGTTTTGCGCTGATGGCCGAAGACCCAAAAGGAACTTTTAAATACAAAAAAGAACTGGTGCGCCGCCGCATAGTGCGTGTATGGTGGAAGGTAACCGGCAACACCGAAAACCAAAAGGGCTTTTTCGCTTATGATAACGAAATTGACGAGGCTAGTGCAAAAGCAAAGCGCAACTATTTTCAAAAACCACTGGACATAGCTGTTGACCTTTTCAGGGCCAAAAAACGCACTTTTTATATGGACGATTATGAATTTATGGGCTGGAAAAAATTTGCCCTTAAAGGCGTAAACGTACATGATATACCCGGCGAACACAATACCATATTTGCACCGCCTAATGATAAAGAATTTGCCGTTGTGCTGCAAAAATGCCTCGACAGGGTATCACAAGAATAATTCTGTTAAGCCCGGATGAAGAAAGTATCCATTATTACCGTAAACTTTAACCAGCCAAAAGTTACCGAAGAACTATTACAAACTATTCCGGCTACCTATAAAAACCTGGAGATTATTGTAGTTGATAACGGCAGTAAAGTTATCGCCATAAATAACTGGCAGGCTAATTATCCGCATGTAAAATTTATCCGGTCGGAAGAAAACCTGGGCTTTGCCGGGGGGAATAACCTCGGTATAAAAGAAGCTACCGGCGATTACCTTTTTTTGGTAAATAACGATGCGGAGTTTACCAGCAATTTAATTGAAAAATTAGTTGCTGTGATGGAAGCAAACCCAAAAATCGGGATGGTATCGCCAATGATAAAATATTTTGCTGATAAGGATTTAATTCAATACGCCGGCTATACACAAATGAATTATTATACCTGCCGCAACAGTTGTATAGGGCTGCGCGAAAGGGATACCGGCCAATACGATAACATCACCGCCCCTACTGCTTACTGCCATGGCGCAGCCATGATGATACGGAAGGAAGCCATTGAAAAGGCCGGCCTGATGAGCGAGAATTTCTTTTTATACTATGAGGAGGTTGACTGGTGCGAGCATATTAAACGTGCTGGCTACGAAGCCTGGGTTTGCA
>JBDUDE010000121.1:0-2526 GCA_040003105.1 Mucilaginibacter sp.
TATAGTAAGTATGTCGTTTTATCTAAAAAGTAATCACCCGCTCTTCCAAATGCAGCGGCCGGGGCAGCGGTGCCGCTGTAAACCTGGCTACCGTTTGTCCCATTTGTTCCGTTTGTTCCATTCGCACCTGTAGCTCCCGTTGCACCGATAGCGCCCTTCGGCCCAGCTGGCCCGGTGGGCCCTTGCGCACCAGTTGCGCCGGTTGCGCCTGTTGCGCCTTTCGGTCCTTGTGATCCCGTTGAGCCGGTTGCGCCCGTTGAGCCTTGTGCCCCTGTTGCGCCAATAAGCGTGAGCGGGTTGCCCCAGCCCGAAGCTGTTTTAGGCCCGTACAGGTTACCTGTCGAGCGGTCTAAATAATAGTCTTTTAAATTGCCAATAGTTGCTGAGGGCGCACCGGTTCCGCTGTAAATTACAGAACCATCTACACCCGAGGGGCCGGCAGGGCCGGCAACACCGGTACCACCGGTGGCGCCGGTGTCACCCTGCTCGCCCTGTGGCCCTTGCGAGCCTTCCTTTGTACATGATGCAATAGCGAAAAACACTATTGATATTAATAAAAGCAAGTTTTTGTTTTTCATAATATGGATGCTGATGATCTCCCTTAAATAAATGTTAATTGAAGGTAGACAGCCCGGCATTATGAAACCGGAAATGATATACGAATGACATGAAGTAATATACCAGCGTATCTTCAAGCTAAAAACTGGTGAATCTTTGAGATTTGCAAATATGGTTCCAAGGACATTCGGTTAGGTCCTCACGTCACAGACCTTATTTGATGGAATTCGCCCGGTAAGGCAAAACCAGGGTCTTAGTTGGGCTTTACTTTTTGAATATCGTTCCTGATTTTTCAGCAAGTTTCATCCTGGCCGCAAGCGGTTAAAGTAGAAAAGTCGTTATCAACTTGTGTATCAAAAAATTATAGCCGAAAATCGCTACAAATCCTCCTCAAATTGGTTTGATTTCTGTCCTGCTCCTGAAGGCTCTTAAAGAAATCTGACGGGCTTTTTTATGCTAGATACTTCTGAAGCCGATGGTTTTGTGTATTGGTTTTGCCGCCTCGCTGTTTTAATCATTCCTTTTCTGCCGACCACCGGCCCGGATTTTCAATCGAGCCATCGCTTGATCCTGTCCAGATGCCGTTCATTGTTCTGTTACTGGTTGATACATTCATCGTATATACAACCGGTTCAATGTTACCGCTTATCACCACAGATCGCATGGTAAGTACCCTTGTCCTTATGTCGTAGTTACCGGCAATACTGTCCGTACCTGTTGATAGTCCGTCGGTTGCGTCCCATAAAAAAAGTCCGCTGTAGTCAATGCCTTTCTGTTTCAGCGTAAAGGAGCCGGTCCAGTGCCGGCCATCATTACCAACAGCGCTGGTAATTTTCCATTTTCCTACCAGGGTTGGTTCGGGCTGTGATTTTGACCGGCACGATACAATAAATTGCACCATCAATACAGCTAACAGAATTTTTACTATACGCATAACGGTGGGATAAAAAGTTGATTAACAAGCTAAAGATAAACAAACATGTCATTCCTTTCGTTTTTGGGTAATATATTTTGCAAACTTTTCATGGTGGCAAACAATTACTGCTATTACGTTAAGGTCGCAAAAACTAAAAGCCCGTAACTATAGGCTTTAGCCTTACATCTACTTTCGCACCCGTGTAGCCATTTTAGTATCAATAACTAAAACTTTGCCCTTCTTTAAATCTGCATCGGCAATAAAGTAGCCCATAACTTTTTTACCGCCGTAAGTAATGCTGCTTATCTTTTTACCATGATTCCTTTTGATGATAGTAAAACCGGGATTAGTACCCCCGAATTTAAAATGCACTTTATCAAAAAGCGGCACCGAAACAATATATTTTGGATCGGCCGGTGAAAACGGATAAAATCCCATCGCATTGAATACAAACCATGATGACATTTCGCCGGCATCATCCATACCGGGATAAGCCAGTCTATCTTTCCCCATATCGTAATAGTGGTTCATGATGGTATCCAGTATCTTTTGCGATTTTTCCTGCTTGTTGACAAAGTAATACATAAAAGGCGTGCTATGGTCGGGCTGGTTACCCTGGCAGTACTGCCCTATAAAACCCGAAAAGTTCTGCGCCTCATACCCTTTCCATGGAATAGTAAACATATCATCCAGCTTTTTCTCGAAGGCTGCCTTATCCGGGAATAGCGCGACCAAACCATACGGATCATGCGGCACAAAAAAAGTGGATTGCCATGCATTGGCTTCGCGGTACATGTATTCGTAATACGGGTAATAGGGGTCAAAATTCTTTACCCATTCGCCATTGGCCAAACGCCCGCGCATAAACTGTGTCGACGGGTCAAATACATTTTTATAGTTCCCGGTCCTTTTCATCAGCATTTTGTAACTGGCTGTATCCCTTAACTCTCTGGCCAGTAAAGCCACGGCATAATCATCGTAGGCATATTCCAGTGTTTTGGTAACTGCTGCCTTTGTTACGGTTGTTGTAACCGGGTGTTCCACTTCAGGTT
>JBDUDE010000035.1:0-2521 GCA_040003105.1 Mucilaginibacter sp.
ACTTTTTTAACCGACCATAATATTCCTGCTGGCGTTTGGGATGACGGCGCAGCTTTAAAAAACATGAACCAGTATTTAGCGGCCAAGTATAAAATAGAGAACATGGTTATTAGCTTGACTAACTACCAGGTTAACTTTAATAACTACGTTATCAAATACGCAAAGCTGGATGAAAACGTACTAATAAACGATTGCATTACGTTTTTAAAAGACGTGCCGGGCGTTGCATATGTAATTAACCTTAAAGAGGCACAAACTGCAAACGTACCCGAAGAATTGCGCACGCGGATTGTGAACGGCTACAGCGTTGAGCACAGCGGCGTGGTGCAGGTTATTTTAAAACCGGGATGGTATGCAAGCCGCAGCGCAACAGGCACTACCCACGGCACCTGGAACCCGTATGATACGCACATCCCGCTGGTGTTTATGGGATGGGGAATACCGCACGGGCACCTGAACCGCGAAACGCACATGACAGATATTGCGGCAACAATAGCTGCCTTATTGCACATACAAGCGCCAAACGGTTGCATTGGTAAGCCGATACCGGAGGCGCTGAAATAAGAAGAGTCCGAAAAGTCGGAAAGTCCGAAAGACGAAAAGGATGCGGGAGGTATTATTTATTAACTAAAACATTCATTCGGACTTCCGGACTGCGAAGCATGAAAAAATATATTTCTAAATTCCATTATTTAACGCAGGATTTGCGCAGCCGGAGTCATTTGAAGCAGGCTATTATTGCCTGCGAGGCCGGGGCCAACTGGATACAGTACCGCTGCCTTACCAAGCCGGATGATGAACTAGTTGAAGAAATTAACGAAATTGCCACGTTTTGCGATGACTGGGGCACTACGCTTATATTAACCAACCATTATCACCTGCTTAATAAAGTTGATGCCCAGGGCGTACATATTGAAGACTTTGATGCAGATTTGAAAGCCATCCGTAAAGCTATTGGCAATGATAAAACACTTGGGGCATCGGCAACTAATATAAACCGCCTGCGGGCGGTACAAAACACCGGCGTGGTTGATTATTGCGGATACGGCCCCTTTGCGCTCACTAATACCAAACCCAACAACAGTCCCTTGCTAGGCTTTGAAGGCTACCGCGAGCTGGCAAAGCATCCCGAAATAAAAATACCTGTTATCGCTGTTGGCGGAATAAATATTGAAGACGTTGGGTCGCTTTTAAAAACTGGCGTTTATGGGATTGCTGTTTCCTCGGCTATTAATATGGCTGTTGATGCCGGGCGGGCGTTTAAAGAGTTTCATAAGAAAGTATACTGAACCGGGATTATGAGATTTTAGGGATTGGGCCGGATGAATTTCTACAATTTATCTTGGTATCTTTGCTCGTCAATCATATGTGCACCAAAAAAGCATCTGTAAAAATCTATAAAATCCCTTAATCCCGGTTATGT
Organism: Mucilaginibacter sp.; assembly: GCA_040003105.1. GTDB lineage: Bacteria > Bacteroidota > Bacteroidia > Sphingobacteriales > Sphingobacteriaceae > Mucilaginibacter. The sequence continues at coordinate 1,424 of JBDUDE010000035.1, forward strand.
CTTCCCACCACATCGTCCGCGAAAAACAGGAGCCTGCCTTGCTGGTGCTGGGGCTTGATGGCTTTGACGATGAGTTGCTTGGGCAATTGCTGGAATGGAGCCCGACCGTAATTACCACGCCGCTGACTGCCGAAAAACTAAACTCATACGGTATAAAAATCGACTGGATAATTACCGACGGCGACGATGAAATCCAGCAATCGGACGTTAAGCTGATGTCGGCAAATAACCATAACCTGCCTGAAGCGGCTTTAAAGCACCTGACAACATACGAATATCCATCGGTAAATATCGTAACCGACGAGCTGAATTTAAGCGATTATGAGCCTTATGCCGACCAAATAAACATCGTAATTTTTAATGCTGGCAAAAAGATATTCCCGGTAAGCCCTGGTTTTAGCAAATGGAAACCAGCCGGCGATATTATTGAAATATTGGGCACCGCAAAAAATCTTGAAATTACCGGGCTTGAAGAAACCGGCGGAAACTTATATAAAACCGTAAGCGACGGGCTTTTTAGCCTGCGGTTTGATGGGCCGTTTTTGTTTATTGCAGAGGAATTATAATGATGACTTGCACGCCGGGTTGAAACCCGGCGCTACAATATGGGCCGGGCCGATGGCTCTTTAAAAAACCTGAATGTTGCGTATCTGACAGCACGCTAAAGCTTTCAAACCGATTTTTCTACTGCCGTTTTGCACCTGACGGCGCATTTTTAAACCAGTATTTCACTGTATCGTCAGACAAATTGTATAGTGAACAATACACTGCCTATACATTAACTACAGTAAGAGGTAATGAAACTTTACCGGCAATAGAAAAAGCCTATTCAGAAAAAAAATACGATGAAGTAATTGCCAAATATCCTGATACGCTAATGTATCGTTTTAACTATGCAAACGATATGTTCGGCCATATCTACAACGGTGACGAAGGAGTAAAAATCGACAATAAAGACGTACTTCTTAAATCTATCGGCACACAACTCCAAAAAGCGGCTTCATTGGATCCGGAGGATATAAATACGAATTGGTTATACGGTCAATATTATTATAATACTGGAGTAGATTTCAGGGACCAGGCAAATGCTGTGAAAGG
>JBDUDE010000504.1:0-8413 GCA_040003105.1 Mucilaginibacter sp.
CCTGTTTCGGTATTACCTTTTGTATCGGTAAACCGGCCGGGCTGCCATTTTTGGGCCTGCAATTTTGCTGACACAAATGTCAGCATGAAAAATAAAATGATTAAAATTGAGCGCATAATATTATTGACCACGAATGTTCACGAATTAAAACGGATTGCACGAATTGACTTGTCTAATTAATTCGCACTAATTTAAAGCGAATTTGTTTTTAATTCGTGTAATTCGCAATAATTAGTGGGAATTCGTGCTTATTTAACGCAATTTTAGCACATTTAATATGATGATTGTTGATCTTAGAAGCGATACCGTAACCAAGCCTACCCCTGGGATGCTGGAGGCCATGTTTAATGCCAAAGTAGGCGACGATGTTTTTGGCGAGGACGAATCCGTAAACGCGCTTGAAGCAAAAGCTGCTGAAATGTTTGGTATGGAAGCCGGTATCTTCTGCCCTTCTGGCACCATGACCAACCAAATTGCCATAAAATGTTTTACGCAGCCGCTGGATGAGCTGATTGCCGACCAAACTGCGCATGTTTACCGCTACGAGGGTGGGGGCATAGCCTTTAATTCTGCCGTATCAACCCGCTTATTAAATGGTTACCGTGGAATCATCACCGCCGAAATGATTGAACCAGAAATTAATGCTGAAAATAATGTCCATTACCCCCACACCAGCCTGGTTGTACTCGAAAATACGGTAAATAAAGGCGGTGGCAGCTGTTATGCATTAGAGCAAATAAAACCTATAGCCGAACTCTGTAAAAGCAAAGGCCTAAAGCTGCACCTGGATGGTGCGCGCATATTTAATGCCCTTGCCCATACGAGCGATAAAGCCATCGATTATGGCAAATATTTTGACGGTATATCTGTTTGCCTGTCAAAAGGCCTGGGCGCCCCGGTAGGTTCGGTTTTTTTGGCAGATAAACAAACCATAAAATATGCCCGCCGTATTCGCAAGGTGCTGGGCGGCGGCATGCGCCAGGCGGGCTTTTTGGCCGCTGCAGGCATATACGCCCTCGACCATCATATAGAGCGGTTAAAAGTGGACCATGCGCACGCACGCATATTAGCGACTGAACTAGGTCATTGTGGTTGGGTAGCCAACGTCCTTCCCCAGGAAACCAATTTAATTTTGTTCGATACCTTGGAACCTGCAGAAATAGTCCTGCAAAAACTTGCCGAACATGGGGTAAAAGCCAATTCAACCGACAAGCATCGCATCCGTTTTGTATTGCACCTTGATGTGCATCCCGAACAGGTGGAGCATGTGGTTGGAGTTTTGAAAAGTATTTAATAGCTTACCAAACCCAGACAATGATCTTATCTGCATTACCCGATCCACGCCTTTTCGAAAACGAACCTGGCAATAGGCAGATCCGTAATACCATCGTTTATGCATCCACCGACGAAAAATATTATTACCCGGCGCATGCCACCCCGTATCTTTTTGCAACTAACTTCATAAACGCAGGCCAATACATCGTTAATAAACAGCCTGTAAGTATATCAGATAAAGGTTTTTATTTTTTAAACCCGGGCGATGAATTGGCTATTAACTTCAAAAAGAAGCAACAGTTAAAAACCCTGTTTATATTGTTTAATGAGGATTTTGTCGACAACAGCCTTTACTCAATTACTGCGGAGGCAGAGTCGCAGCTTGATAATCCCTCAATTCAACATAAAGGAAAATCGGGCATTCCAAATGTGCCGTTTCAATCAGGTAGACTTGTTTCCCGTTTACGTAGATTATTGTCAGCGAACCCCGGCAGTCAGCAGGAAATAGACGATGCCCTGTTTAGCCTGCTTACTGATTTTGCTGAAATTAATACCACGCTGCAAACCAAGCTGTTAAAGCTAAAAGCTGTAAAAAAATCTACCAGGGAGGAATTGTACAGGCGCCTGTTTACGGCAAGGGATTTTATGGAAGATAACGCAACAGCGCCATCGTTATCATTAGATGATGTTGCTGCCTATGCCTGCATGAATAAATTTCATTTTTTGACGAACTTTAAGGCGTTATATGGCACAACTCCCCACCAGTACCTTACCGGCTTAAGGCTACAGAAAGCTTTTGAACTTTTAAAAGAAAGGCGTTACACGGTTACTCAAGCCTGTTATGCAGTGGGTTTCGAAAGCGTGCCCAGCTTCAGTAGTTTGTTTAAACGTAAATTTGCTCTTTCTCCATCTTCTTTATCCGGCGAAAATAAACTTCCCAATTTTCAATAAGCTGCTTCGGTAGACCCGGGATATTTTTGTTTCAAATAGTATTAATAATGAAACAATTATATTTTATGATGACAGCCGTGCTGCTGTTTTCCTGTAAAAACCAAAATCAAATAGATACTGAAAAATTTATCGCTAAAAGGGTTTCTAAGACCGAAGTAATCCAGCTCAACGGCAACGTTGAAAAAGTATTCCCTTTATTCGGGGCGTTTGAAGAACGAAAATGGGCGGATGGTTGGCAACCCAGGCTTATTTATCCATCAACAGAAATTATTGAAGAAGGCACCATTTTTAAAACCCACGGGCATGGCCATCATGAAGATGAGTTTTTGTGGATGGTAATCAAATATCAGCCTAAAGAATACCTGGTTCAATACCTTGTTTCAACCTTAAACAGGGTATGGACTATTACTGTAAAATGTGCCCCGGCAAGCAATGCCTCGAGTGCCCAAATAACATACAGTTACACGGGCCTCAACTCTATCGGCAATCAAATCAATCCCTTTGCCATGCAAACCATTTATAAGCACGATTTAAAGGACTGGGAGGAAGCCATCAATTACTACCTTAAAACCGGCAAAACATTGAAATGAATCCGACTTTCCCGACTTTCGGACTTACTTAATAACCCTGTCTCCCGATTGACGTTCAACCATCCAGCCGGGGTATTCTTTTGGCAAGGCGCTTACTTTATTGATTTTTTCAAGGTCATCGGCTGTAAGCTGTATATCAACCGATTTGATGTTGGCGTTCAGTTGTTCAACCGTTTTGGCGCCTATAATTGTGCTGGTTATGCCTTTTTGTACACGAACCCATGCCAGTGCAATTTCGGCTACGGTGGCGTTGTGTTGTTTGCTAATATCAGTAATCACCTCAATAATGTCGTAGGTTTTTTCTTTGTCGATAGGAGGGAAGTCGAAAGTATCGCGGCGGGTTCCTTCTGCCTTAGCTGTATTGCGCGAATATTTCCCACCTAAAAAACCACCAGCCAACGGGCTCCATGGCATTACTGCAAGGTTTTCTGAGTTAGCCAGGGGCAATATCTCCCTTTCAATGTCGCGACTCGCCAGCGAGAAGTAATATTGAAGGCCTATAAACTTATTCCAGCCACGTTTTTCGGCAATGCCCAAAGCCTTCATTACCACCCAGGCCGGCCAGTTGCAAACCGCTATGTAACGAACCTTACCGCTCAGCACGATGTCGTTAAGCGAGCGCATTATTTCTTCCACCGGGGTGTGCGGGTCAAAACCGTGTACATACAAAACGTCAATATGCTCCAGCTGCAAACGCTTGAGGCTTTCATCAACAGAATTGAAAATATGGTAACGCGACAAGCCCACATTGTTAAGCCCCGGGCTCATCCTGCTGCGAACTTTGGTGGCTATAACCAGTTCATTGCGATTGAGGCCTAAGTCTTTAATGGATTGGCCGAGCATTTTTTCCGACTCACCATAAGAGTAAACGTTAGCTGTATCGATAAAATTTATTCCCGAGTCGACCACAACCTTCATCAGGTCGTTCACTTCCTGCTGCTGTTGCTTGCCGATATTTTCCCATATCCCACCTTTACCGGCGAAAGTCATGGTGCCAAAGCATAGTTCAGATATCACCAGGCCGGTGTTGCCTAATAAATTATATTTCATAAAAGTTTGATGTTTGTGATATGGTAAAATTGGAAGTTTAATCAGCAATAACGGTCAGCGTATAGTCAAAAATGATCACAGATGTAAACGGATGTCGCTGATGAAACAGATGTCAGCTTTATATTCAAAATCAGCTAAAAAATATCAGCGTCATCAGTTTAATTAGCAAATATCTGTGATAATGTTTTTATCACGCTGCCGGGCATCAATGTCATCAGTTTAATCAGTAAACATCAGTGATCTATTTTCGTTCTAATTTAAAAACTTAAATTCACTACCCGTGTTTTACTAGCGATGAACCGATTATTAACCAAACTCGAAAAAATAGGGCGCGATCCCAAAATCACTGCAAAAGCTGTTGGGCTGCGTTATGTGTCAGATTCCACACCCGGATATACCCGCAAAAAATTAGGGAAGGGGTGGAGCTACTACGGCGCTGATGGCAGCCTGGTTAAAGACAAAGATTTGATAAGCCGCTTTAACAAACTGGTGATACCGCCCGCGTACACAAACGTTTGGATTTCACCACACGAAAATGGCCACCTGCAATTTACTGGTACCGATGCCGCCGGCCGCAAACAATACCGTTACCACCCGGGTTGGAATAAAATCCGCAATCAATCCAAATATTACCGCTTGCAAACATTTGCCGGATATTTACCTGCCATACGCAAGCAGGTTGATAAAGACCTGGCCCGCCATAACCTGGACCACGATAAAATTGTTGCGCTGGTGGTAAGGCTGATGGAACTCACCAGCATAAGAGTGGGTAATGAATCGTACAAAAAGCTTTATGGCTCCTTTGGATTAACAACCCTGATGAACCGCCATGTAAAGATTGAAGGTTCGACCATAAACTTCGAGTTTAAGGGCAAAAAAGGGGTTTATCATAAAATAGCACTGCAAAGCCGGAAACTTGCAAACCTGGTAAAACAATGCCGCGAAATACCGGGTAAAGAGCTTTTTCAATATTATAATGCTGATGGCGCCCATTGTACCATAGGCTCGGGCGATGTAAATGCTTACCTTAAAGAAATAACCGGCGAGGATTTTACCGCCAAAGATTTCCGCACCTGGGCCGGCAGCGTTAGCGCCCTGTATGCCTTCAAGCAGGCCGGTGAATTTGAGACTATTACTGAATGCCGTAAAAAGATAGTGAGCGTGTTGGATGAGGTTGCGCTAAACCTGGGCAACACCCGCACCGTCTGTAAAAAATACTATGTGCACCCTACGGTGATAAAAAGCTACGAAGACGGAGCGATATTTAAATATCTTAAAAACATTGATGAAGAAAAAGTTGTCAACTCATCCGAATTAAATGTTGCCGAAAAAGTACTGCTTGAAATACTGGAAAAAGAAAAACTGGCCGAAGCCAGTTAGTTGAGTGGTTGATTAAGTTTGGATTGGGTTGATTAGGTTTATTGTCCAATAACTATTAACTGACCTCGTATTATCGAATTTTAAACGCAATCAACTTAATCCAACTTTATAAACTTAGTAAACTACTTCGCTCCTTTCCGTGTAACGATAAACACAATCCCGTTTTTGGCTTTATCGCCATAAAGTTCTTTTGTTTCTTCGTCGTTTTTGAACACCATACGGTCGATATCAAAGGCCGAGATTTTCTTCAGGTCTGCCTGCGAGGCTATTTTTCCATTGATAATAATCATCTTATCCGAAATATGATCGATGCTTGACACCGAATTTCGATTTGGTGCCCATAGGGTGGCATTGCCCTGCACCTTATACTTACTGTTTCCGTATCCCTGTACAATTACAGGTTCGTTGTTTAAGGACGAGGCGTCGTCCGACATCAAGTTATAGGTGATGCCATTTGATGAGGTATCGCCATATGTTTTGTTTGAATAAGCTTTCATGGGTTTCGCAGATTTGTAATACAGCTGGTTTTGCCCGGCAATAGTTTTATAAAGCGTGGCATTTTTTGATGAGTTGAGCAACTGAATTTTGGCGTGGCTGCCGGGGGTACTTCTTACCCAAATAGTGTCGGCATTAATTTCATTATTCGATGTCCCGCTTCCACCGGATGAACTTAAAACTATCAGATCGCCTTTAAGCGTTGTGCCTGCGCTGTTTTTGACACCTGCCGAACTCGAAACTGTATAGGTCACCCCATCTAGTTTTTCTTTAAACTTTTTACCTGTTTCCGAATTATGAGTGGTGATAAAGATGGTACCATACCTGTTGTCAAGGTTTTTCATAACTTTTGTGGCTGCGTCTGCTGAAAATACTTGTACACTTTCAATCGTTTTTTCATCAAGTTTTAACAAGTCGGCTTTGGTTGATTTAACACCATTTATAACATAATTTACAGAATCAGTTTTAGCATTGGTACTGAAAAAAAAGCCGCCCTTTCTGATGGTATCGGTCAAGGCAACTTTAATTTTCGATTGTGACGACGCTCCTCTCAATACTTCAATAGCATTTGGGGATATCGCTGTGCCATTAATGGCAGCCTTAGCATTGTTCTTACCGGCCGCTTTATTTGTAATTGTCGAAAACGCCTTAATGAGCGTGCTGTTTTTCTTTACAAATGCTGCTTTTGATATGCTGAAAATAAGCAGCAGGGCAACCACGGCGGGCACCAAAAATGCGTACCGGGTTAGGTTGTATTTCGAAGATCTTTTAGCGTTCATCATGATAATTCGTTTTCTAATTGTTGATATATTAAAATGGTTAACAATCCCCTGGGGCGCCGCTGAATAGCTAACGTTCACCAGGCTATATTGATATTGTTTGGTATCAGCGCCGCTATTCAATATTTTGCGGTCGGTTATAAATTCAATGTTTTCGCGCACGGCCTTTTTCATTAGCCATACACCGGGGTTAAACCAATAAAAGACCGTGCTCAGTTCTGCCAGCAATACATCCAGTGTATGCAGTTCGCTTACATGTACCTGCTCGTGCAGCAATATCGAATGCAGGTCGGCAGGCTCATGGTTTGCCGGGTTTATAAAAATGCTTTTCCAGAACGAAAACGGCCCGCTGTTACCTTTGATAATGCGCACATCGTGGTTATAAATTTTACCTGCTGTCGAGCTGCGATAAAGCCTGTACAACGAATAAAATTGTATTAACAACCGTATTGCGAGGAATACAACCCCTGCCCACAATGCCACCTCGGCCCAAAGCCAATAGTCTGGTTTTGCTATCGGGGTAACTAAAGCCTTCGCCGGCGCCTGCCAGTTAAAAATTACGCCCTGCACTGGTTTTGCTATTTGCTGGTGATGCTGCCAAAAATCAGACAGGTTGATTTTTGGATAAACCGAGGCAAACAGTATAGCTGCAACCAGGTATATGCGGTTTAAGGTATAAAATGTTAAATGCCTGAGCACAAGATAATAGCCTGCGCAAAACAGCAATAGGGCGACATTTACTTTCAGTAAGAAAACAAATAAGGCTGGCATGGCTTTCAGGATTTAGGGTTTTCTATTAGTTTAATAATCTCTTTTAATTCGCTTGCGCTAATCTTTTTTTCGTTGGCGAAAAAAGTAACCAGGTTTTTGTAGGAGTTTTCAAAGTAGTCGCTTACAAAGCCGTTCATAAACTTCTTTTTATAGTCTTCCTCCAGTATAGCCGGGGCATACCTGAACGAGTTGCCCATCTTTTCGCTTTTTATAAACCCCTTGCGTTCCAGGTTTTTTATGGTTGATGCGAGGGTGGTATAGGGCGGCTTCGGCTCTTCAAGCATATCTAAAAAGTCTTTTATAAAACCTATGCCGCATTGCCACACTGCCAGCATTGCTTCTTCCTCTTGTTTTGATAGCTTCTCCATGATTGTACGATTGTATCGTAAAACTACGAATAATTCGTATTTTTACAATTTTATTTAACTTATTTTAACTGTAGCGCGCAGCAGCCCTATTTTTTAGCTTTTTTTGTGTAGATGTACACAACTCCCTTTTTTGCTTTATCGCCATATTGATGGCGGGTGTAATCATCATTTTTAAAGTTGATTCTCTCGATGTCGAAAGCGGATAACTTCTTTAGGTCATCGGCAGTGGCTTTTTTATCGTCAATAATTACCAGCTTTTCATTCATGTGGTCAATTGCCCGGCCTGTTATAGGCTTCCCGTTAACCAGTGCAACAACGTCGTTTTCTCCGTCGCCCTCAGGCAGCACATAGGAGTTGCCCGAAGCGGTAATATTATTTGTTGTACGTGCTTTTGATTTATTGCCGCTAACCATGTTTAGCCCGCTGTTGCCACTCGCTATGCTTGTTCGCCCTCCGGCATTCGTCACAGCGTAATTACCTGCCGAATTTAAATCTGCCACCTCGGCAGGGGTATTGCTGCTACCGATATAAACCCCGTGCTTACCCTCACCTGCAATAAAGCCATGGTTGTGGGGCAGTTTATTAATCCTGTCCAGTATTTTTTTTCCCTCTTCCGAGTCATCTGTCGTAACAAACAATACGCTGTTGGCACCTGTAAAATTGTCAAGCACTTTAGCGGCATTCTCTGCCGAAACCCAACTTATATTCATTACATCCCTGGTGTCCAGCTTGTCAAATTCGGCTTTTGATACTT
>JBDUDE010000183.1:0-8408 GCA_040003105.1 Mucilaginibacter sp.
CGCCGCATGGCGATAACAAAGAAAGCTGGGATAACATCGACATTTTTGGCTGGTTGGGCTACAAAATGCAGATTAAAATCAACTTCCTTTGCCGCGACTCAATTTTGGCTGCCCCAATTGCTTTGGATTTAGCCATATTCAGCGACCTAGCCAAACGCGCTAACATGAGCGGTATACAGGAGTGGTTATCATTCTACCTAAAATCGCCGCAAACTGCTGAAGGCTTGCCACCAGAAAATGACATTTTCAAACAATTGATAAAACTACAAAACACCCTGCGCCACCTGATGGGCGAGGATTTAATTACCCACCTTGGCCTGGATTATTACCAGGAATTGGTGGATGTGTTGTAGGTGAGTTGTGAATAGAGAATGGTGAGTAGTTACAAGTCGGTTTAAATTCGCGGTTAGTTACTCACCATTTTTATTAAAAGCCATTCACATCTCCTAACAAGTGCTACCCATTCACTGCTCTCTAATCACCACCCACCAACCATGCTCTTCCACAAAATATTCTCATCAACATTCGGCATAGGCTATATCAAAGGCGGCGGCACAATTGCCGCTATGTTTTTGTTGCGTTTGCTGGTACCTGGCGTGGATGGGCAGCGCACCTCCTCCCCTGCTGCTTTCGTTAAATATTACTATTGTAACAACATTGTTAGGTGTTTGGTCGTCGGGCGTTGTTGAGAAAATTTGGGGAAAGATCCCAGCCGTGTAGTTATTGACGAAGTTGCAGGAATGTGCATAAGCCTGCTTTTTATACCTGTGGAGCTTAAATATGTAATTACCGCGCTGGTATTGTTCCGTTTTTTTGATATATTAAAACCGTTATTCATCCGCAAGATGGAAAAAATCCCTTCCAGATGGGGAATTATGTTGGATGATGTTCTCGCCGGGGTTTATACTAACCTGCTGATGTTGGCCGTTGTAGGGTTTAATTTATATTAATCCTATTGTAATGTTTCCAAATTGTCTTCTTATCGGCATTCATATTTGACTTTTTGACCACAATAGTCTGTTAGGTTTTTTTTTACCTTTGGCACTTGATAAAACGGATGCCCAATGCCTTTAAACACATGGCGCCGGTGCAGTTAGCGCAATGCAAAACAGCCGTAAATAAGGTTATTTTTAAATTATTTTGTATAAACAACCTTTGGAGTGTTTATTGTAAGACTTTTATAGTAACTATTAAAAAAAGACAATATCAATTACAAATGTTTTAACCGGTAATTACGTACATGTTTAAAACTTTGTATTTGCATAAGGCAAAAAATAAATGAACCATACATATTTATCCCGGAAGCTGGTTTTGTTGAGCTTCTTTTTACTTGTTACCACTGTGCTATTTGCACAATCAACGGTTGTTACGGGTACCGTTATTGATGCGCATAACAATGAGCCATTGCCATTTGTATCGGTTAAATTCAGCGGCACATCCATCGGCGGGCCTACCAATAACGACGGCAAATACACCATCAGCACTGACAACCCGGTCAAGCAAATTAAAATTTCGTTTATTGGGTATAAGGATGTTTTGATGCCGATTAAACGTGGGGTAACCCAAACTATTAATGTAAGATTGGTACCTACAGCAAGTGAGCTTGATGAGGTTGTAGTAAAATCGGGCAAAAAGCCTAAATATCGCAATAAAGATAACCCAGCAGTTGAACTGATACGTAAGGTTATTGAAAATAAAGAAAAAAACCGGCCCGAGGCTTATGATTACGTTGAGTATAAAGAGTACGACAAAATGCAGTTCTCTTTGGCCAATGTATCACCAAAGCTTTCCGAGAAAAAATTCTTCCGCAAGTACGCTTTTGTAATTGATAACCGCGACAGCACGACAGTTCCGGGTAAATCACTGTTACCAATCTTCCTTAACGAAAAGGTATCTCAGTATTACTACCGCAAAAGCCCTGAAAAGGAAAAAACAGTCACACTCGGCGAAAAGAACGTAAACTTTGGCGGTTCGGTTGATAGCGAAGGTTTGGGCGCTTATTTTAAGCATATGTATTATAAAGTTGATATTTATGATAACACCGTGTTTTTAATGACGAATAATTTTTTAAGCCCTATTGCAGGTTCGTCACCAACATTTTATAAGTTTTTTATTACCGATACCGTTGCCTATAAAAACACCAAGCTGGTTGAGCTAAGTTTTACGCCGCGCAACACTACCGATATGCTTTTTGTGGGTAAGCTTTACATAACGCTGGATGGTAACTACGCTGTCGAAAAAGTTGAATTGAACATCAACAAAAACATCAACCTTAACTTTGTTAACTCCATGCGGGTTAACCAGGAATTTGAGCAAAATGCCGACGGGCGTTTTCACGTTAGCAAAAGCACCACACTGGCCGATTTTGGTTTAACCAAAAACAAAAAGGGTGGCCTGTTTGGTATCCGCACTATTACTTATGGTAATTATACAGTAAACAAACCGCACCCCGATACTACCTACCAGCACCAGGAATTCACCGAAAGCGACGAAGTAAAAAATCGCAGCGACCAGTTTTGGGTTGAAAACCGTTTGGATACCCTAACAACTGCTGAATCTAAAGTATATAAAAACGTTGACAGCCTGCGTAATATGCCGTCGTTCAGGCGTACCCTTGATATTGCTACACTGCTGCTGGCTGGTTATAAAGGCTTTGGCGGTTTCGAATTGGGCCCCGCTAATACATTTTACAGCTTCAATCCTGTTGAAGGGTTCAAGCTGCGCGTTGGCGGCCGTACTACGCCAGAGTTAAGCAAACGTTATTATTTTGAAACCTATGGCGCTTATGGCTTTAAGGACGAGCGTTTTAAGTATTTTCTAAGCGCCACTTATTCGCTTAATAATAAATCTATCTATAAGTTTCCACAGGATTACGTCCGCATAAGTACGCAGTATGATACGCACATACCGGGCGCTAACCTGCAGTTTGTACAGGAAGATAACTTCCTGTTATCTTTTAAACGTGGCGAAAACGATAAATACCTGTATGACCGCAGTTATAACTTTGATTATGTGCGCGAGTTTGAAAACCATTTCTCGTACCACGTTAAGTTTGCCAGGCTGACACAGGCGCCGGCCGGTTCATTGTACTTTTTAAACACCGTAGGAGCTAATACGGCAAATGTTGTTAAAGACCTTACCACCAGCGAAGTAGGCTTAAGCCTGCGCTATGCTCCTAAGGAACAGTTTTACCAGGGTAAAATATACCGCGTACCAGTGCCAAGCAAGTATCCGGTATTATCGCTTGATTATACGGCAGGTTTAAAAAATGTGTTTGGCAGCAGTAATTATGGCTACCAAAACCTGCATGCGCAAATTGATAAACGTTTTTACCTGTCGATTTTGGGCTATGCTGATGTAACTGTTGAAGGTGGCAAAACTTTTGGGCAAGTGCCTTATCCATTGCTTGATATCTTTAGGGCCAACCAAACTTATGCTTACGACATCTATTCGTACAACTTAATGAACTTTTTGGAGTTTGTAGGCGACCATTATGCCAGCATTAATATCGACCAGCACTTTGTGGGCTTTTTCTTCAACAAAATCCCATTATTTAAAAAACTAAAATGGCGCGAAGTTGCTTCGCTTAAAGCGATATATGGCGGATTGAGCGATAAAAACAACCCAACGCTCAACCCATCGTTGTATCAATTTCCTGTAGCGGCAGACGGACGGCCAATAACTTATGGCCTGGGCAATACCCCTTACGTTGAGGGTAGTGTGGGTATTGAAAATATATTTAAATTTGTGAGAGTGGACTTAGTGAGGCGATTTACGTATTTAGACCATCCCGATGTGTCGAAATGGGGTATCCGTGCAAGGGTTAAGTTTGATTTTTAAAATATCGGCAGTATAACAATGGAACAGCAAACATCGGTACGTACAAATTTACAATTGGGCATTTATAAAGTGATTGACCCGGTTGTTAAGGTTTTTATAAAATTAGGCCTTACGCCAAATGCAGTTACCTCAATTGGCTTTGTGCTGAATGTAGGTGTGGCTGTTATATTTATAGTAGGCGCCGAAGAAGGCAACCGCGGCGATTTAAGCTACGTTGGCTGGGCAGGCGGACTGATACTTTTCGCCGGGCTATTTGACATGCTCGACGGGCAGGTGGCAAGGCTTGGCAACATGAAATCGACCTTTGGGGCGCTTTATGATTCGGTGCTCGACCGTTACAGCGAACTGATTATGTTTTTGGGCATTTGCTACTACCTGGTTGGCCATCACTACTTTTTAAGCTCTATATCCGCCTTTATAGCTTTGATAGGTTCGATGATGGTTAGTTATGTTAGGGCACGCGCCGAAGGATTGGGGATTGAATGTAAAGGCGGATTAATGCAGCGCCCTGAGCGCGTGGTTACCATTGGTTTATGCGCCATGCTTTGCGGCCTTGCATCAATATACATTGGCGGCGATTATAAGCTTTATGTGCCCGGCATTAAATTTCATATTTTTGAAACCATGACGATATTTACATTTCCTATTGCCGTACTTGCCGTTTTAACAAATATTACCGCTTTTAAAAGATTGATTGATGCCAAAAAATCACTCATGAACCAGCAATAATATTTTGGCCACGAGCGTTAAATTTTAAACATTTATGGCCGGTAGATATAAAATATCATATCTTCGTAACAATTACATTAAATGGTTTACAGTTTGCCAAAACTTTGCTAAAATTGATGTAATTATTAAAAAATCAGGAATTGAATTAGCAGGCTGAGAAATTTAAACATTTTAAACCTGACCAGTTATGAAAAAGAAATATGTTTCCAATTCACAGGAGTCTGTGAGAATGTTTAAAAGTGATTTTTTAGAAAGTTTATCTAAAGTTCACTTTACTGTTCCTTTATATATTTTTGTCCCCGTTATTGCTTTTTGCATTTATAAATACACACAAACAGGTTTAGGTGCTTTGCTTTTTGCAGAGTTATTTGTATCGGGCCTTTTTGTTTGGACATTGGTTGAATACATAATGCACCGCTTTGTATTTCATTATGAGCCTGCAGATAAACCATGGGCGCAACGGATGCATTTTGTATTCCACGGCGTCCATCATGATTATCCCAGCGATGCAAAACGCCTGGTATTACCGCCTTCAATGAGTATACCTTTGGCAACCGGGTTTTACCTTTTATTTAATGCCATATTGCCAACCAACTATGTTTTCGGTTTTTTCCCGGCCTTTATTTTAGGCTATTTGTTTTATGATATATCGCACTACGCTATACATCACTTTAACTTTAAGGGTAACATCTGGAAAAAAATAAAACAGCACCACATGCTGCATCACTACCAGGACCCTGCCAAAGGCTACGGTGTAAGCTCGCCGCTTTGGGATAAGGTGTTCCGTTCAGACTTTATTAAAAAATAGATGGCGGATGCTGTTAATGACGGGATTAAAATTAATACCCGCTCTGTAGCCATTGTATTATTAATCACAGTATTTTACCTCTTGGTTTCGATATTGCTGGTAGGCTTTAAAACCGACCAGCTTTTTTTGGCCGGTATATTTAACGCAGCATTTTTCCTGTCGCCGATAAGCCGCAAATTCATAATCGGTTTTGCCATATTTATAGTTTACTGGATAATCTTCGACTTTATGAAGGCTTTCCCCAATTATAACTACAACACCGTACACATTGCCGATTTATACACTTTTGAAAAATACCTTTTCGGTATACATTTTAACGGTGAGCTGTTAACACCAAACGAATACTGGCGCGTAAACGGCAATACGGTTATTGACGTAGCTGCCGGCATATTTTACTTATGCTGGATACCGGTTCCGCTGGCCTTTGCAGGCTACCTGTTTTTTAAAAACCGAAAGCAGTTCCTATACTTCTCGCTTACTTTCGTTTTAATAAATTTTATCGGTTTCGTGATTTACTATCTTTATCCGGCCGCCCCGCCCTGGTACGTTGAATACCACGGATTTGCATTTCAGGCAAAAACCCCGGGTAACACCGCCGGGCTGGCGAAGTTCGATGCGTTTTTTAACGCGGATATTTTTAAATCGATATACTCAAAAGGTTCGAACGTGTTTGCAGCCATGCCGTCGCTGCATTCGTCGTACCCGGTTGTTGTACTTTATTATGGGTTGAAAAATCGGCTTGGAGCAATGAACATATTTTTTGTTGTGGTGATGCTGGGCATTTGGTTTACGGCCGTGTATGCAAGCCATCACTACATTGTGGATGTGTTAGCCGGGATACTTTCCGCATTTGTGGGTATTACAATTTTTAATGCATTGGCACGCACTACTTTCTTCAAAACGTTTATTGAACGATACGAGAAATACATACGTTAAACCAAAGCAGTATCCGTTACAACCGAATTTTTGTACTAATTAACTGTCACTTTGAGATAATGCGGATGTAAAAGTGGCATGTGTTAATATTTCCCGGGGTAATTTTTTACTGCTTTATGTGTTTTTACTTTCACATAGCAATAAATTATTTATTAGCAGGAAAATTATCGTCGGCATATCATCATAAATCAAATTAAAGGCACGTTTTTTGACTGGCGTAGGTATATTTATAGTCCCTGAGCCGGGATAGCTTATGAAAAAAACACTAACGCTATTTATTTTTTTACTTGTCTGCCTTAAATTATCAGTTGTGGCACAGCCTGCTGATACCAATAAGATGAGCCCGCCCGACCCTGCTAAAGACACAATCAAGTCTCCGGCGCTTGTTTATAATCTTAAATTTTTAGCGCTTTCCGATTTTTCCATATCTACACGTAATAAAAATAATTTTGGCGTGGCAGCCATTAACCATTACCCCGGCGAACTGGATGCAGTGATACAGGTAAAACGTTATGAAGATGTAAATGTGGTTGCGGTTACTTATCCCGACAGCATGAACCTGGCCCCGCTGCTGAAAAAGCCGCTCGGCCTGAGCATGGCCGACTCACGCCTGGCCGAGAATTTAAACAATAAGATACGGATTAAAAATGCCGATAGCCTGCGGTTGCTGGCCGCGATGTTACGTCAGGACAGTATTAGGATCTCCCTATACCGTGCGAATAAAGACAGCGTGAAACAACGCATCTCATCAATGAACCTCGACAGCCTTAAGCTGCAATTAAAATACCCGGCCAGCGATATGTTCAAGGGGCAGATATACACCGAAATTGCCAACCGCTACCTCGGCTACGATACCATCAGCGATAAAATGACACGGGCAAACTACGAGAATAAGGCGCTGAATTATACCATGCTCGCCCTGCACCAGTTTTCTTACTATAATGATACTACGGGGCTCCGCATTACTTTCGACCATTTGGCTAAGGTTTACATGGCACAAAAAAAATTCAGCCAGGCAAAATGGTTTATACTGCAATCCAACTCACTGTCGCGGGCTAAAAACGACCAATTAAATGTTATTGCATCCCTTGTAACACTGGCAAAAATAAAAAGCGAGCAAACCGACTATAAGCTTGCCATGGGCGATTTAGATGAAGCGATACAAATTTCGGAGAAGAACCACTATGGCAAGGTTGAACTTGACGTACTGAAAAACTATGCCCTGCTGTATAGCCGTATGAAGAACTATCCCAAAGAGGAAGCAATGCTAAAAAAGCGCGACTCGCTGGAACAAAGTATTCATAAAGCAGAGGAGGCGAAACTGGCGGCCGCCCTGGCAGCCAAAGACTTGATGGAAAAGAAAAAGGCCGACTCGCTACAGGTTAAAAAAAAAGTATTCTCCTCGAATACCAGGAAGCTCTCCAAAAGCGCCTCAGGCAAGAAAGTAGCTACGTTATAATACTTATAGCCGCTATCGTGCTGATTGTTGTTGCTGTGTTCGTTTATAAGCGCAAACGGGGCGGTTGGCGCCAGATGATACGCCGGCGCAGACGGTAATTATTTTATAATGCTGATACTAAACCACTAAGCTTTTCTGTTGTCAAAGAAGCATGAAAATTTCAGTAAGGGGATTATTTATCATCCTGTCGGTATTATTTTACCGAACTACATTTGCCCAGCAGGCAACACCCGAGTTTAAGCGCGAATTTTTAGAGAACATAAACTACACCAGGCAAAAAGGCTGCAATTGTGGCAGCACGTATATGCCACCTGCCCCACCAATGGTTTGGAACGATGATTTGGCGGTTGCCGCTTTAAAGCATGCCGCTGATATGTCAAAGAAGAATTATTTCAGCCACAACAGCCTTGACGGACTGACATCCGACAAGCGGATGGTAAACGCCGGCTATACCTACAAAGGTTTTAGAAGTTTTGCGGTAGGCGAAAATATAGCACAAGGCCAAATGAGCATTGCCGAAGTTATGGCAGGATGGTTTAAAAGCCCCGGCCATTGCCGCAACCTGATGAACCGCGAATTTAAAGAGGTTGGTATAGCAAAATATGAAGATTACTGGGTGCAGGATTTTGGCGGCAG
>JBDUDE010000134.1:0-2512 GCA_040003105.1 Mucilaginibacter sp.
AAATATCACGCACAACTAATAGTAATACCTACGTAACTTTATAAACTGGTATATTTATAAATTACCGATTTATGATGATGAATAAGTTGCTTAAACACAGCCTGGTTATTTTTTTTGGATTGACAATAGCAAAGGCACACGCACAATCATACGTGCCTGAATGGAACGATGCCCGTATAAAAGTAAAACCACAGGTGCCTATAAAGGCATACAGTTTCGATTTAAAAGACGTAAAACTATTGAGCGGCCCCTTTAAGCAGGCTATGGAGGCCGATGCTGCATACTTGTTAGCCATAGAACCAGACAGGTTGCTGGCGGCATTCCGCGCACACTCGGGCTTGCAGCCCAAGGGCAAAATGTACGGCGGATGGGAATCTTCCGGACTGGCCGGGCATACGCTGGGGCATTATTTGTCGGCGCTCTCCCTGCATTATGCATCAACCCGCGAACCTGAGTTTTTAAAGCGGGTAAACTATATCGTAAACCAGCTTAACGAATGCCAAATAGCCCGCAAAACCGGCTACATCGGCGCTATACCTAAAGAAGATACCATTTGGGCCGAGGTTGCCAAAGGCGATATCCGCTCGCACGGGTTCGATTTAAATGGCGGGTGGTCGCCGTGGTACACGGTGCATAAAGTAATGGCCGGGTTGCTCGACGCTTATTTATATTGCGGCAATACCCAGGCGCTGCAGGTTTGCAAAGGCATGGCCAACTGGACGGGCGAAACCATTAAAAACCTGGACGACGAAAAACTGCAAAAAATGATGTTGTGCGAATACGGCGGGATGACCGAAGTACTGGCCAACTTATATGCCATAACCGGCGATAAAAAATACCTGGCGCTATCCTACAAGTTCTACGACAAACGCATACTCGACCCACTTGCTAAAAAAGAGGACATACTGCCGGGTAAACATTCAAACACGCAAATCCCCAAGGTAATTGCCAGCGCCCGCCGCTATGAACTAACCGGCGATGCCAACGACAAAGCCATTGCCGATTTCTTTTGGGAAACGGTGGTTAATAACCACTCCTACGCTACCGGTGGCAACAGCAATTACGAGTATTTAAGCGAGCCGCGCAAGCTGAACGATAAGCTTACCGAAAACACTACCGAGACCTGCAATACCTACAATATGCTGAAGCTAACCCGGCATTTGTTTGCGACGGCACCCTCGGCAATGCTGATGGACTATTACGAAAAGGCATTATACAACCATATACTGGCTTCGCAAAACCACGAAACCGGCATGATGTGCTACTTTGTACCGATGCGCATGGGCGGCAAAAAAGAATACAGCGACAAGTTTGACACCTTTACCTGCTGCGTAGGCTCGGGCATGGAAAACCATGTGAAGTATAACGAGGGCATTTATTCGCGCGGGGCAGATGGTTCGGTGTATGTAAACCTTTTTATTCCGTCGGTTTTAAACTGGGCGGATAAGGGATTGCGCCTGAAACAGGAAAGCAACCTGCCGGCTAATGACCATATCAGTTTTACGGTTAATGTTACTAAGCCGCAAATGCTGACCATCCGCATCCGTAAACCGCACTGGGCTGCAAACCCGGCTATCAGCATAAATGGCAGGCAACAACCGGTTAAAATTGATGAGCATGGCTATATTGCAATCAGTCGCAGCTGGAAAAATGGCGATAAAATAACATTTACCACGCCCGAAAACCTGTATACCGAGGCGCTGCCGGATAATGCCAACCGCCGCGCCATATTTTACGGTCCGGTTTTACTTGCAGGTATTTTGGGTGATAAAGAACCCGACCCAACCAAAGGTATCCCGGTTTTTGTTACCAGCGAAACCGACCCTAACAAATGGCTGCAAATGGTTGATAAAAACCAGCTGACCTTCCGCACCTTAAATACCGCGCAACCTCAGGATGTTAACCTTATTCCTTTCAATCGAACTAAAAATGAATATTACTCGGTTTATTGGGATGTGTTTACGCCGGATGCATGGACAGTACAGCAAAAAGCCTATGACGAGCAGCGCAAACAGCAGCAGGAACTGGATGCCCGCACCACCGATATTTTGCGCGTAGGCGAAATGCAGCCGGAGCGCGACCACAGCTTTAGCGGCGAAAACCTAACCACAGGCGAGGACCATCAAAAAAAGTGGCGCTCCACCGAAAACGGAGGTTTTGTTTCATTTGACATGAAGGTTGATGCCAATGCCGAAAATACGCTGATAAATACCTATTGGGGCATGGATAACCGGGGACGGGTGTTTGATATTATGATTGACGGCACTAAAATAACCTCCGTGGATTTAAACAAATATAAAGAAAGCCGCTTTTACGATGAAAGCTACGCTATCCCCGCTGAACTTACCAAAGGCAAGCAAAAGGTAACGGTGAAGTTTGTACCGAAGCAAGGCAACAGCGCGGGGCCGGTTTATGGGAGCAGGATGGTGAAGAATTAAGCGAATAAGTAACAATTTTGTCATTGCGAGTCACCATCAGGGTAAACCCTGAAAGAAATATGTGATGACGTAAG
>JBDUDE010000218.1:0-2507 GCA_040003105.1 Mucilaginibacter sp.
GATTACACCGATTATAACTGTTGATTTTAATTGTTACACTGATTCCGCTGATTTTTCTCCAACTTCTCCGAACTCTTTAGCAAACTTTTTCTTTCGGACTTCCAGACTTTTCCGACTTTCCGGACTTCAAACGATTACAACCTTTTATTAACTAAACCCGTAATAATACGCATGAGAGGTTTTATACTGATCTTGCCAATTATATTTGTATCGAAACTATTTGCAGTGCAAACCGCTGCGAATAGTCAACCTGCTATTAATAATATCCAGGCCACTTATGCCGAAATTGACAGGTTAAACAACACAGCTTACGATATTTATCTTAATTCTCCCGACTCTGCCCGTAAAATAGCCGAAAAGGCGCTCCTGCTATCGCAGAAATGCAACTACGGCATCGGCAAGGGGCGCAGTTTTTACAATATCGGCATGGTTTATTGGTCGCAATCCTATTATACTATCGGCTTATTCTACTTAAATTCAGCCATAACCAGTTTGCCGGCAAACAAGCCGCTTTACCTATCGGATGCCTATAACGCGCTGGGGCGTACTTATGCCGATTTAGGCAACTACAGCCAGGCCCTGATAGCATTAAATAAATCGCTGGGTTATGCCGGTAACGATGTTGGCCGCCTTGCTGAAGTCTTTAGCGAGAAATCATATGTTTATTGTGCGCTTAAAAACTACCACAAAGCCATTGCCGACGCGGAGTATGCCTTAAAACTGAATAAAAAAATAAACGAGACCGGAAATATAGCCGTTTTGTACGCCCGCTTAGGGGGGATTTACAAAAGCATGAAAGATTACCGCAACGCGCTTTATCATGATAATATAGCATTTAACATGAGCACGCAAACGCTTAACAAACGTTTAAGGGCCAAGGTTTTAATTGAATACGCTTCTATTAATAACGAACTTGAAAAATACGACAGCGCAATCGGTTATGCCAAAAAAGGCATCAGCCTGGCTGATAGTATAGGATTGGTCGATGCGCAAACCGAAGGTTACCAGCTAATTGCAAATAGCTTTGAGCGGAAAAATAATTTAAAACAAGCGCTTGACTATCAAAAAGTATACGCACAAATACGCGACAGTGTTTTCAAATCGTCGAAACTAAAAACCATTCAGCTTATACAAAATTACCATATCTTAAATGCGAAGCTTAATGATATCAGGCTGATGGAGATTGCCGATGGTGAAAATAAGGCTAAGATTAAAGCACAAACAAAGCTGATTTTAATACTTTCAACTTCGCTGGTTATTTTGATATCTGTGCTTTGTATAACCTGGTATTTGTACAAACAAAAGAAAGTTCTGAGCCAAAAGCTCGAAAATCAGCATAAGGCGCTGTTGGACCAGAAAAAGGTGATTGAGGTGCAAACCGCCAACCTGCAATCGGTAAACGGGTTAAAGGATAAGCTGCTGGCGGTTATCGGGCACGATTTGCGTACCCCGGTGGCTAACATGAGCAATATTATCGAAATGTTTAACGATGGCTATCTTACCGCAAATGAGGTGAGTGAGCTGATGCGCGAAATTGGTCCTATAATAAAAGGCGCCGAGCTTACGCTGTCGAACTTAACGGAATGGGCGGGCAGCCAGATAAAGGGTAAGACCGTAAATTCAACCAGGGTAGATATATTTTTGCTTGGAGTTGAAATGGAACAGACTTTCGTGCATCACTTACATTTAAAAAACATCGAGTTTACTAACCATGCTTTTGCCGGGCAATCTGTACAGGCTGATGAAAACCACATAAAGGTTATTTTACGTAACCTGGTCAGTAACGCAATTAAGTTTACTGATAACAATGGCAGCATTGTCCTTGCTACAAAAGTCGACTACAATTCGTTAATAGTTAGTGTAACGGATACAGGCAAAGGCATGAACAGGGATGAGATAGAAAAGCTGTTTTCCATCAGTACACATTTTTCGCATTCGGGCACTTCCGGCGAAAGCGGAACGGGTATTGGCCTGCTTTTATGCAAGGAGTTGGTTGAGTTAAATGGCGGCAAATTATCGGTAACCTCGGCAACGGGTAAAGGCAGCTGTTTTTACTTTAGCCTTCCGCTGTTGGGCGCGTACGCATAATGTGGATAAATAATTGCAGTCAATTTGACAATTATTTTCGTGCCCTCAAAGTTTCTTAAATCTGCTCCTGCTGTCCCCAAAGCCACATTTGCAGACACTGTTATGACAAAGGGGCACGACTTTTGCTGGTGCTTACTCAATACAGTTGTGCTTTAATTAGCTGTAATAAGGAAATAATAACTACTTTTCGGTGTTCTTACTAGATATATAAACGATTTTAAACCCTTTTAAAGAATAATGGCATTTTTAGAAACTGTGCTTGAACCGCCTGCTTACGGGTGGAAAGATAACTTTGGCGCCCTTGTAAAACCTACACCTGGCCAAATAGTGCGGGAATTTTTCTCGAGATTGAATGTTTTTAAAGACAAAAAAAACTGGCTTTCATTTTTAAGCTGGATGCTTATTGTAGTGCTTGCTCC
>JBDUDE010000307.1:0-2506 GCA_040003105.1 Mucilaginibacter sp.
CCCTCCATCTTCTCGTCCACAAAACGCACAAAATCGCCTAATTTATATTTCATATTATTATTTTTTGGATTCCACCGATTTTGTTTTGATTTCACCGATTATACCTTGATCGTACGCATGGGAATAAGTTTGATGAATCGCAACCTCCTCTAAATCATCGAAATCATTTCCTATCGGTGTAATCATTCCTCAAATCGGTGTAATCCCAAAAAACAAAATCGGTGCGATCCTTTTATAATCGATGCAATCCCAAAAACAAAAAAACCACCCGCCCAAAGGCAGATGGTTAGAAATTAGTTATTTAATACCCCTATTAAAATAACTGGTGCAAATTAAAAAAATATTTATTGCACTGCAAATTTTTTCAGTGTTAATTTTTTTTATTACTATGTAACTTTTCATGTTACACAAACGTCTTAAGTGCAATAAATCTCCTGAAATTGGTGGTTTTGCCACATTATTTCAACTTAAATCTATCTACATTACACACAAAATTTTACATCAAATGCTTAAATCGATTTTCGTAAGCGTTATTTGCGCGTTGGTATTTTACCAGGCGCAGGCGCAAAACTTGTACATGCCGCGCGACATCCAGGCCGCGTTTAAAAAAGGAACCCGTTCCATGGATGGCAAGCCCGGCAAAAATTACTGGCAAAACCATGCACGCTACAACATATCCATCAGCGCCCTCCCTCCGGATAGGAACATTAAAGGCGTTGAACAAATTGTCTACTTCAACAACAGTCCGGATACACTTAAACGGCTGGATTTGAAGCTAATTCTGAATATCCATCGTCCGGGTGTAGCCCGTTTCGGTACCGCCAACCCGGATTACCTTACTTCGGGCATACAAATGGATTCGTTGTTTGTAGGCGGGACCAAGAAAAAATGGGATAGCCAAAAGGCGGTTAATACCAATCAAATGATAGGTTTGCCTACCCCGCTTGCGCCGCACGACTCTGTTAAGCTGGATATTACCTGGCACTTCCAGATTTCGAAAGAAAGCGGCCGCGAGGGGATGATTGATTCTACCAGCTATTACCTGGCTTATTTTTATCCACGCGTAGCCGTATATGACGACTATGTGGGCTGGGATTTTCTGCCGTTTTTAGATGCGCAGGAGTTTTATAACGACTTTAACGATTACACACTTAATGTTACCACACCAAAAAATTATATAGTTTGGGCCACAGGTACCTTACGCAACAATGATAAAGTGCTGCAGCCTGAGTACGCCAAAAGGCTTGAACAATCGTTCACCAGCGACTCCACCATCCACATCGCCACTAAGGAGGATTTGGCTAAAAAAAATATAACCGCCCAAAACGATGTAAACACCTGGACCTGGACGGCCACCAACATCAGTGATATGGCCGTTGGCATAAGCGACCACTACGACTGGGACGCTGCCAGCGTTATTGTTGATGATAAAACACACCGCCGGGCCAGCATGCAGGCTGCATTTTTGGATAATGCAGCCGATTTCCATCATTCTGTGCAAGCCGGGCGTAATTCATTGGGCTGGCTGTCGCATAACTGGCCGGGTGTGCCCTACCCTTTCCCTAAAATGACAGCTTTCCAGGGCTTTGCAGATATGGAGTACCCTATGATGGTGAACGACAGCCACCAGGAGGATGTGAAGTTTGCTGTATTTGTGCAGGACCATGAAATTGCCCATACCTGGTTCCCTTTTTATATGGGGATTAACGAAAGCCGTTATGGTTTTATGGACGAAGGCTGGGCCACTACGCTGGAACTGTTAATTGGCACGGCGGAGGTTGGAAAAGAAGCCGCGGAAAAACTGTTTAAAGAATTCAGGGTAGAAGGTTACATCAACGACCCATCAACTGAGGAGGACCTGCCAATCATCACCCCGATCAGCGAATTGCGAAACGGTTATGGCAATAACTCGTACGGTAAGCCGGCCTTAAGCCACCTTGCATTAAAAGATATGCTGGGCGATGAACTGTTTAAAAAAGCATTGCACACTTATATGGATAACTGGCATGGTAAGCATCCTATTCCATGGGATTATTTCAACTCCATGAACAGTGGCTCGGGTAAAAACCTCAATTGGTTCTTTAATAACTGGTTTTTCACCAATTTCTACATCGATCTTAATTTGCAAAAAGTAACCAAAGCAGGCAGTGGTTATGCACTTGCCATACGAAATATAGGTGGGTTTGCCATTCCATTTGATGTTAAGATAACTTACGCCGATGGCACTACAGAAAGCTTTCACCAAACCCCTGCAGTTTGGGAGAAAAACGAAAAGCAGGTTACAGTAAATATTAAAACCGGCAAAGAAGTGAAATCAGCCGAGCTTGATGGGGGCATATTTATGGATGCTGATGTAAGCAATAATAAGTGGGAGAAGAAGTAAATTATAAAAATTGTCAATTGCGAGCGAAGCGGGGCAACCTCGTCGCCATACATTGTTCGCAATACATTGCGACGAGGTTGCTTCGTCGTTCCTCCTTATAATGACGTGTTTATAAGTTACTGA
>JBDUDE010000575.1:0-8351 GCA_040003105.1 Mucilaginibacter sp.
TTTTCCACAAACTATAAGCTGGACTATATAACAATCCCCGTAATGGCTAACTGGCATTTTGGGCGTACCCGAAACTGGTATTTGAATTTTGGCCCCTACATTGGCATATTAATAAACGCTAAACTAACTGCCAGCGCCGATGATGCAAAAGCCTTATTCAATACAGTTGATGGTGGATTAGCCGCCGGGATTGGCATAAAATTCCCTGTGGCACCACATACCAGGCTGTTTATTGAAATTAACGGGCAAGGTGGGGCGAGTGACATAGTTAAAAACAATACAGATGCCGCGCTAAGAAACAGTGTATCGCAGATAAATATTGGACTTAATTTTTAAGAATATTATCCACTAACTCAATGCTTCGTATCCGCAGCATTTTAGTTTTTTATCTCAGGGATAGAAACGTGGCAATACATCGCAGCGTTTCTATCCTTTCTTCATCTTTACAATCCCCAACACCTCACCATTAGCTAAAGGCGCATCAATCCGTTCAATTGCCTGGTATCCCATCACTTCATACAACGGCACACCCGGCAAAGTTGCGCCCAGTTCAAAAGTGGTAAAGCCGTTACTTTTCGCAGCATTCTCGCATACATTCATTATCAAACGGCCTATGCCCTGCCTAGCGTAATCCGGGTGCACAAAAAAGGCGCGGATACGGGCTGCATCGGTTGCAGGGTTAAGCAACGGGTCTTCAATTTCCTTATGCTGGTCGCCGCCGTAAAGGGCGTTGCGTTTGCTCCAGCCGCCACAGCCAACAAGTACGCCGTCCTTTTCGGCGATATAATAAGTACTATCGATTATCAACTGAGTATCGATACCAAAAATGTACTTAATGGCACTTTCAATTTGGTTTGGGGTATAATATCCGGTACTTAAACCGCGTACAGAAAGGGCTATCAGCTCATTTAATTGGGGGATGTCTCGCTGGGTGGCAAGGCGTGTGGATAGTGGCATTGCTGAGAAAAATTGGATCATAAATATTATTTGCGAGGTGGATACGTACTAAAATATACCCGGCACACGGTATTTTAAAAGCTCCTTTTGATATGCAAATTTGATAAAAAATCAATCATGAAAAAATTCATAATCGCCGGTAGCATCTTACTCGGCAGCCTTTTAACAAGCACTGGTTTATTTGCACAAAGCAACAAGCCGTTTATGGCATTCGAACTTAAAACTATGCGGACTAAACATAAAGACGCATCAGGGCAAATGACCGATTGGGATAAGGACGAAAAAGTTAAAAACATGGCGCTTGCCATTTATATTAAATCGGAGAGTGGTGCCAACGAGATAAAATTAATGAACTATAAAACCGGCAAGGTTGATAATATTATCGGTTTTGATGGTAGCGACAAAGGTTCGGAAAATAGCGTTGCTTTTATAACGCTAAAAGGCGGCAAAGATATTACTGACAAAAATACTTCTGTTAAAATTACGCGCCCCGATGAAGATGGCGGTTTAAAGCACGCCCGCTGGATTAAAATTGACATAATGAACGACGATTTAATAACTGAATACGATGCCAAATACGCTGACTAAAATTAGCCAACAATCATAAATATGAAACTTAAAACGGTGTTTCCCCTATTATTGCTCAGCATATTTTCGGCAGGTGTTTACGCACAGGGGCCGGGCGAAAAGGAGTTCAATACCGCCATGGATTATTACCATAAAAAACAATATCCTGATGCAGCCGCCTGGTTTGAAAAGGCAGCTAATCTTGGCAATGCTCAGGCACAGTATAACGTGGCTATTTGCTACGAGGATGGTACAGGCATTACAGCATCGCAGGAAACTGCCAATAGTTGGTATCTTAAAGCGGCACAACTGGGCCTGGCAAAGGCACAAAATGCTGTCGGCGCTTATTATGAAAAAGGCAGGGGCATAACACAATCATACGCCGAGGCGGCAAAATGGTACCAAAAGGCTGCCGATCAGGGTTACGCAATGGCGCAAAATAATTTGGGTGTGCTTTATACCGATGGCCTCGGGGTTACCCAATCATACACCGAAGCGTTAAAATATTACCAACTGGCCGCAGCGCAAGACTATGCTAAGGCAAAATTCAATATTGGTGTCTTATATTTTAAAGGTAATGGGGTGACCGCCTCGCGGCCCGATGCTATAAAATATTGGGAGCAGGCTGCTGATAACGGCTATATGCCCGCAATGAAATTGCTGGGCAGCTATTATGAACTACTGGAGCCTAATAAAGACGGCTATAAAAAGGCGCTTAATTGGTATCTTAAAGCCACCAAATTTAATGATGCTGATGCAATTTACCAAGTGGGGCTTTTGTGTGATAACGGCCTGGGTACCGAAAGAAATGTTGAGATAGCGAAAAATGCATACAACCTGGCAGCACAGTTGGGCGACGAGCGCGCCAAAATAGCTTTAGCAGACCTTGAAGCCGAACCATCGGTCCAGGTAAAAGAAACACCAAACCGCAGGGAACGCCAACAGGTAGAAGTAAGTTGTATGACCTGTTTTGGCAGCGGAAAAGTGCACCACACAATTCCCGGCGGTGGCGTGTCTGTCGACAGGTATGGAAATCGCACCACTGTTTTTGGCGAGTACACCAGCTGTAGTGTGTGTGGCGGCAAAGGAACGGTGACCAAATTTTTATAAGCCGGCTGTTTTCCCACAGCCGGCGGAGCGAAATTGTTTACACCTGGTATATCTGCAAATTATTACCGCAGGTATCGTCAAACACAGCCAGCGTAACCGGGCCCATTTGGGTGGGCTGCATGCTGAATTTGACCCCTAATCCCAGCAGTCTTTCGTATTCCTTTTGCGTATCATCTACCTGGAAAGCAGTGGCGGGGATACCGGCAGCAAATAATTCTTTTTGATACACTTTTGAAGGGGCAAAACCCAAAGGTTCCAAAACCAGTTCGCAGCCATCCTGCTCTTCTTTTGATACTACGGTGAGCCATTTATGCTCGCCCATCGGGATTTCGGTTTTTTTGATGAAGCCTAATATTTCCGTATAGAATTTAAGCGCTTTATCCTGGTCGGTAACTGTTATGCTGCTTAGTTTTATTTTCATTTTGTTTGTGTTTTAGTTTTAATGGTTGATGTTGTCCATCATTCTGTTACAAATTTGAGTAATTATTTGTAACAGGTATTATCCATTATTGCTTTTTGGCGGCTAGTTTGCCAGGCGAAGGGCGTCGTGCCGGTTAATGTTTTAAATAACCTTGTGAAGGACGGCACACTTTCAAAACCAATCTCGTAACAAACATTTGCAACCGGCATACCTGATTGCAACAATTCCTTAGCCGCCGCCACCCTCACCCGTTTTAAATGTTGGTGCGGTGTTATGCCATAATATGTTTTGTACAACCTTATAAAGTGGAATTTGGAAATAAAGGCTTCACCTGCTATGTCATCAAGGCTAATGCTGTTTGAGTAATTATCATCAGTGAACTTTTTTGAGCGGATTACCTGCGTAAGCAAATAGCCTTTGGGGTAAAGATTGTTGTGGAGGAATTGGACTTGGGAGGAATAGAAGGTCATCTCACAAAATAATCGATTTGATGAAGATATTATGCAGAAACAATGTAAATTTAAGAAATCTTCCTCACAAGAAACACCTGTTTAGTATGTCCCTAAATATTAATAAACCAGATCTAGACCAGCTTATTGCTTCTGAAAACTTAAATAATAGCATAATCGAGCTTGATAATTATATTTGCAAACTCGGCGATTGGGGGAACAATTTGACGGCTTTATCGTATCCGCAAATCGCTTTTTACTTCAATCAGGAATTAGAAAGGGAAGTTAATAATGGCGGGTTTGATCAATATTTTTCCAATTCTTCCGGTATGTATGCGGATGAAACAATTAAAACACTGAAACTTATTGGTGCGGATAAGACAGCAAAGATTTTAGAAGCAGCAATTGAGCCATTCCCTAACAAAACGGTACCAGTAGATCGGGATCTCCGCCAACAAATTTTGGACAAGATTCGGGAAAATTCGGAGGCATTATGGGAAGTTCTCACTGAGCAATTCTTTTTATACGAAGACGATCTCAACCAACTGAATATGGATTTTGTCAAGAAAAATAAAGAGCACTTTTAATCGATCTTACTAACTTTCAAGATACCGAAAATTCCAAAATCCGAAAATTCTCAAATCTCATATCTCAAATCTCACGTCTAATCCCTATCTTTGCCCATGCAAGAAAAAATCCTCATTCTTGACTTTGGCTCGCAGTTTACCCAACTCATTGCGCGCCGTGTCAGGGAGCTCAACATCTACTGCGAGATCCACCCCTTCAATCATTTTCCCGAAGTTGACAGCAGTGTAAAAGGCATTATCCTTTCAGGTAGCCCGTATTCGGTAAGGCAGGAAAACCCGCCTGGTTTTGATTTTGAAAAGTATCATGGTAAGCTGCCCATACTTGGCGTTTGCTACGGTGCGCAGTACATTGCCCATTTTTATGGCGGCGAAGTATTACCATCAAGCACCCGCGAATACGGCCGTGCCAACCTGCAGTACATTACCGGCGACAACCCGCTGTTTAAGCTGATACTGCCAGGTTCGCAGGTTTGGATGTCGCATGCCGATACCATTGCCCGCATACCCGGTAATTTTGATATTATTGCCAGTACCGATACGGTTGAAGTAGCCGCTTTCCAGGTTCAAAATTCAAACACTTACTGTATACAGTTTCACCCGGAGGTTACTCATAGTGTGGACGGCAAGCAATTGCTGTTTAACTTTTTGGTTGATATCTGCGGTTGCAAGCAGGACTGGACACCCGATTCGTTTGTTGAAACCACCATCGCTGCACTTAAGGAAAAGCTTGGTGACGATAAGGTTGTTTTAGGCTTATCTGGTGGTGTTGATTCATCAGTAGCAGCTGTATTGCTGCACCATGCCATCGGCAAAAATTTGCATTGCGTATTTGTTGACAACGGTTTATTACGTAAGAATGAGTTTCAGTCTGTGCTCGACTCTTACCAGCACATGGGCCTTAACGTTATCGGCGTAGATGCCAAACAACGTTTTTATGACGCCCTTGCAGGCCTCTCCGACCCGGAGAAAAAACGCAAGGCTATCGGCCGTGTTTTTATCGAAGTTTTTGATGATGAGGCACACAAAGTGCAGGATGTGAAATGGCTTGGCCAGGGCACCATCTATCCTGATATTATCGAGTCGGTTTCGATAAAAGGGCCATCGGCTACCATTAAATCACACCATAACGTTGGCGGCCTGCCCGATTTTATGAAATTGAAAGTTGTTGAACCGTTAAATACCCTGTTTAAGGACGAAGTTAGGCGTGTGGGCAAAGCTTTGGGCATCGACCCGAATATTTTAGGCCGCCACCCTTTCCCCGGTCCTGGACTGGCTATCAGGATATTAGGGGATGTTACGCCGGAAAAAGTTGCTATTTTACAGGAAGCCGATGCGATTTATATCAACAATTTGCGGGCTGGCGGTGTTTATGATAAAGTTTGGCAAGCCGGCGCTATATTTTTGCCGGTGCAATCGGTAGGTGTTATGGGCGATGAGCGTACTTACGAGAACGTTATTTGCCTTCGCGCGGTTGAATCGCTGGACGGAATGACCGCAGACTGGTGCCATTTGCCATACGATTTGCTGGCCAAAATCAGCAACGAAATTATCAATAATGTAAAAGGAATTAACCGGGTAGTATATGATATCAGCTCAAAACCGCCTGCAACCATTGAGTGGGAATAGGTGGTTAACGTTTTTAATAATAGGGCTATTTGCCGCCGCCTGTTCGCCAAAAGTGCGGACGGTAGCGGTACAACCTAAAAAAAACGAACCCGGTAAAGTTGTTGAGAAACCACAGCCCGGCAACGCGGTTAAACCGGCAGAAGCAAAAGTATCAAACATTGCCATGCTGCTGCCTTTCGGGCTCGACCACTTGCGGGCGGGCTCGCCGTATACAACGGTTACTTTAAAAGAGGCAGATATCTCGTTGGATTATTACCGGGGCTTTAAACTGGCGCTCGATTCACTTACCGGCTTGGGCTATAATTACAAACTACAGGTATTTGATTCAAAAGGCGAAAAGGCACAAGCACATAGCCTCGGGCTAAATCCTGCCGTAAGGGCAAGCGATTTAATTGTCGGGCCTGTCTTCCCCGACGATGTTAAGGCCTTTATCGGCGCTTACCCTAATGCCCGTCAGCCCGTGGTTTCACCATTATCGCCTGCCGCTCCGGGCACTATTAAAAGCGCCGGGCTGGTTACAATGATGCCGCCGTTGGAATATCACGCATGGACCGCTGCGCATTATATCAACGACAAGCTGAAACCTAAAAAAGTGTTCGTGCTTAAATCCGGCTATAGCGAGGAAAACGATTATATCAATCCCTTCAAAAAGACGATTGACAGCCTGAGTAAAAATCACATACAGGTAATTTATGTTACGGTTATACACGGGCAACTGGGTTCGCTTATCCCGCAGCTTAACGCCGGCGGGCAAAACGTATTTATAATGCCGGCAACTAACCAACATTTTTTAACTGTTACCCTGCGCGGGCTCGACTCGCTGAACAGCACCTACCCCGTTACTTTGTTCGGCCACCCAAGCTGGGTCAACCTTACTTTTTTAAAGGGCGACCTTTTGCAGCGACTGAACACTTACATTACCTCATCAGACCATATTAATCATAAAGACCCCGGCATTATGGCGTTTGCGCGGTATTACCGGAACGAATATCATACTGAACCTACCGATTTCTCCATTAAAGGTTTTGACGAAGGCATCTACCTTGGGCGACTATTGGCGGCCGGAGATGTGAAAAATTTGGCTGAAAGCGACTTCATCGGTTTGCACAATAATTTCCATTTTCAGAAAAAAGCGGGCCTGGGCTGGATAAATACGCACGTTGGCATTTATAAATACGTTAATTTTGAGCTAAAAAAGATAGAATGAAGGCAATAAACCAGCTTAAAACGTTTCAGCGTATTTTGGATGAATATCCGGCAGAAACGCCCCTAAGCAAATTTTTACCCGGATTTTATCGGCAAAACAAACAAATGGGCTCAACCGACAGGCGAATTGCCGGACGGTTGTTATATAATTATTTCCGCCTTGGCAGGGCACTGCCAGGCGTGCCGCCGGAAGAGCGCCTGTTTGTAGCAGAGTTTTTATGCAATACCCAACTTAACTCGTTTATTCAGCATTTTAAGCCAGACTGGGCCGGCTGCATGGGCCTCGGCACCGATGAAAAAATCGGCATTATTAAAACTGTATTTCCTGCTTTTAATTTGGACGATGTGTTCCCATGGACACAACAGTTATCACCCCAAATTAATAAAGACTCATTTTTGAAATCGCTTTTTGTGCAGCCCGACTTATTTATCCGGATAAATAAAGGCTACGAACAACAGGTAAAAATTGTTTTGACTGCCGCGGAAGTTGTTTTTAAAGATGAGGGCAACAATTGCATCTCGTTGCCTAACGGCACCCGGCTGGAAGCACTATTCCCCAACCAGCATTGGTTCGAGGTGCAGGATTTTTCGTCGCAGCAAACTGCGCAGTTTTTTAAGCCCGCGAAATGGGACGCGTGGTGGGACGCCTGTGCAGCCTCTGGTGGCAAATCGCTGTTATTGCATGCGCAAGAGCCAACGGTGAAGCTGGTAGTATCAGATATCCGCGAATCTATCCTGGCCAATCTTGATGAACGTTTCCAACACGCCGGCATCACCAAATATCAAAAAAAACTGCTCGACCTTACCCAAAACAACGACCTTATACTACACGATTATGAGTTTGACGGCGTAATCCTCGATGCCCCCTGTAGCGGCTCAGGCACCTGGGGCCGTACACCCGAAATGATAAGCCAGTTTGAAACTTATAACATCGAGTTTTTTCAAAAGCTGCAGCAAAGCATCGTGCGCAACGTAGTGAAATACCTTAAACCCGGCAAACCGCTGGTTTACATTACCTGCTCGGCTTTTAAAGGAGAAAACGAGGACATGGTAAATTTTATTGTGAAGGAACTGGGGTTAAAGCTGGAAGAACAAACTACGCTGAAAGGGTATGAGAATAAGGCAGATACGATGTTTGTAGCGAGGTTGGCCTCCCTAAATCCCTAAAGGGGCACTTTTGATTGGGGCAAACTAATTAAAGACGCCCAATTAAGTTAGCATCGCCCGGAAAAATGTATATTTGAGAAAGCTAAATCTTAAACATGAAAAGAATTTTCCTTATCCTCTCTATTGTTGCTCTCTTTTTTGCCTGCACTAAAGAAAAACAGATGACAGCTAACCCGCCCGTATCGGAATTGATAGGCACGTGGACCATCTTTTCAAGCAAAAACGTAACTACTGGTACTCTTGGTACAACAGCGTTGGATG
>JBDUDE010000335.1:0-8349 GCA_040003105.1 Mucilaginibacter sp.
GCTATTTTAATACTTCCTGGATGGTACCACAGGTTGACATACCTGAACCCATATAAGGGTTTTTGATTTCTTTTGTTTCACTCAGCCAGATAGCTCCCTTTTTGTTATTATACATGGGGCAATGATCTACAAACAATGGTTGTGCTGCGCCGAATAGTTTAACCAGGTCGTACATATCCTTGCTTAACATATCAAAATGCTCCCGCTGATGGGGTAGCTTACCGCCACTCATCCCAATATGCCCGGCCATTTCTTTCGCATCATCGGCGATGTCAGTAAATGATTTCTTTTGTGTTGATGATAATACAGATTGATCAAGTTTCCCAAAACCGGTTGACAAGGCTTTTCCAGCGGTAGCCGCATCGCTGCTATTATCTTTGGTAAGTGCGTTTTTTAACTGCAAATAATTTTCAACCATTTCCTTAACAGAAGCAGTAGTTTTGGTGTCAATGCCTCCTTTTGCAGTAGGTGATGTAGCCATGGACGAAGGGTTTTTTCCCCCTATTGTATCCGTATTGGTGGTTGATGATTTGCTGACGTTATTACAGGCCATGATCGCAAATGATGCGATAGCTAGTGAGCATACTATAATTAGATTTTTCATGATGTATTAAATTTGACTTTGAATCTATGATGATTGAGAAAATCAGCCATCATAGCGAATTTTGTTAATAATGAAATTATTTATTCAGCGTTTCGGTAGTCTTTCCACAGGTTAACATTTGGTTGCCGAAGTAAGGGTTCTTAATAGCCGCCGTTTCACTTAACCATGTCGCTTTTTTCATTGGGCAATATTGCTCGTATAGCGTAATGGCATTCATTTTCAAACCTTTAACCAGTTCAAACATGTTTTTAGAAAGACTGGCAAAATGCTCCCTTTGATGATCTATCGCTGCAGATTCACTGATGTGCCTGCTGTCAAATTGTAACTTATCGGTGTAAGCTGCCCAAATGGTTTTTTGCTCTGCTGTTAATTGAGCCACAGGTACTGCACCAATCATATCCAACAGTTCTTTGGCCTTACTTTTTGTGTTTTCGTTATTACTTACGATCAGGGCATTTTTAACCCCCAGGTAGGCATTGATGACCTTATTAACCGAAGTGGTTATTGCTGCGTCTTGCGCTTTGATTGAACCAAATGCAAAAAATAAGGTGAGAGATAATAAAACAGTTTTTAAGATTTTCATAACATTTAAGGATTAAATTTTGTCTAATGGTTTGCGTTCGTTTTTTTCACTGGTTTTGTACTGGCTTGGCGTAAGGCCGGTCACATTTTTAAACTGCGCGGATAAATGCGCGCTGCTGCTGTAACCCATTTGATAAGCGATCTCGTTAAGGTTGGCTTGCCCGTATTCGAGCAGCTCTTTTACCTTTTCAACTTTTTGCTGAATGATGAATTTTTCTATAGTAATATCTTCATAGTCAGAAAATAATCGGCTCAGGTAAGCATAGTCTTTAAAAAGCTGTGAGGAAAGCGAGTCTGAAAAATTGATGTGGCTT
The DNA here is from genome assembly GCA_040003105.1 of Mucilaginibacter sp. GTDB lineage: Bacteria > Bacteroidota > Bacteroidia > Sphingobacteriales > Sphingobacteriaceae > Mucilaginibacter. The sequence goes on from JBDUDE010000335.1 coordinate 1,501, forward strand.
TTTGACAAGTCTGTATAATGCACCTGTTGAATAACCAAGTTCTTGATACGTTCAACAATTTGCTGCTTTTCGTTGTCAATCAGTTCAAAACCCATCAGCTTCAAAGAGGAAGCAATTTCCAGTATCAGGCTTTCGTTAGGGTCAGGATCGATGGTTACCTTCCCTAACACAATATCAGTTACCCGGAAATGTAAATTTTCTAATTGCTGGCGCACAACCATTATACAACGGTCGCATACCATATTTTTAATATGAAGTATCATGTAAATTAATTCAAGCGATTGTTAAAATCTAAACAAAGGAATGCAATACTGCCGGGATCGCAGGGTTGCTTGAATCAAATAAGAATGGAACGAAATTTAATGACGAGTGATTTGCCCGACAGGTCTGGAGGCGCATGGCTTTCATGCCAGGCCAAACGCGCAATTACAGGATAACCGGGTAACGGGCTTAAAAAAAATCGATGTTGGATAATTACAGCCATCTGCGGTGCATGAAAATCAGGAGCCGGTGGAATATTCTCCTTGATCACGTAATTATCATGTTTGTCGCAGCATCCACAGTCCTTATCGGTGCAATGTTTATGCTTACCATGCTCATGCGCTTCATGATCCTCACGGTCTTCATCGTGCATAGCCATTTTCGGCTGAAAAAAATACTCACCGGTACAGTGTACTATACAGACGAACATACCCGTTGTGAGTAACAGGTAAAATGCCGCTATACTTAAAACTGCCGTTCTCTTCATGGACGCTACAAATGTAGGATATTCTTTAACAACTACTTTTACAGAATTTTGTTTGATTTTTATAAAATCCTGATTTTTAATAGATAAGTAATCAGGTCTTTCTTTTTCTATACTGAAAGAAAATGTAGATAATCGCCAATAAAGTGATCGTCATTAGCCCACCATATAAAAAGTTAGTAGCCGGGAACCTACTGCCTAAAAACCCGGCTATAGGGTATGAAATAGCCCACCATAAGTGGGAAAAGGCAAAATGTGAACCATAGACTTTACCCTGTTCTTCCGCCGAGATATTTTCACCTATCAGTGTTTCAGAAGGAATTTCCGCCAAACTCTGGCCCAGGCCTGCAACCACCCATAAAGCCAGCATAATACCGTAATTGACATAGTTCGCACCCGTAATGGCCAGTCCCAGCATCAATGCCCCTATTACTAAAGAGGTTGTCCTCGATTTGGATTTATCAATTGCACCGGAAATAAAAGCCGCTATCGCAGCCCCGATACCAAAGGCGGCCATTACCCAGCCGTAATGCTGGCTGTCCAGGTGCAATCCGGATTTAATATGTCCGACCGTATTCACTAAAATTTGTGCCCCTGCAATAGCGGAAACAAATTCGATGGATAAAGCAAACCGGATCAACTTATTCCCAAATAACAACCGGGCACCTTTTAATACGTCTTGCCAGGCCGAGAGCGTTCTCGTTTTGGTTTCAGTCGCCGTCACTTTACGCATCAGGCTACCGGGTAAAGTCAAAATAAGGATACCTGCGATAACAAAGGAAGCCGCATCTACAAAGAATATTTGGCGTGCGCCAAACCAGACGGCCATGATACCTGCCAAGCCGGGGCCTAAAACGCCAAACAATTGATTGGTAGCGCTTGATAAGCCAACGGCCTGCCGGTAAATATCCTTTTGGACAACTTGCGGTATGACCGACCGGTAAGTAGGCGTAAAAAAAGCATTGAAAGCATTGAGCAGGAACACCAGCCCATAAATCTGCCATTCGGCATTAATAAATGGCAGGCAGGCGACGATGGCCATGCGAAAAAAGTGGGTGATGTATAACATTTTCTTTCGGTCGATCTTATCAGCCAAAACCCCAGCGAATGGAGAAAAGATAATGAAGGCAGTTACCCTTAAAGTTAAGGCAGTTGCAAGGATGACCGCCGATTTTTCGCGGCCAAATTGGTAAGCCAGCAAAGCCAGTCCTACCCAGGTAAAAGCATCACCGATAAGGCTAATGGTTTCCGCAAAGTATAGCCGGGCAAAAATACCGTTGTTTAATGACCGGAAAGGTTCAGATAGTTCTAAGCTAAGTTTTTTTACATTCATTAACTACGTCAAAATAATAAAGGTATAAAAAAGCGAACTGCGAATTATTTTAGACGAGATTAATTATCGGCATTTTTAATATGCAAGGTACTTGCATTAACCGCTACAATAGCCGTACTTGAATTTTACATAATTAGGAAATAGGTGCCAAATCCTCCCAACCCGCCGATTTCGCGATCTTGTCCATGATACGGTGACTTTCGCCAAACTTGCATAGGGCATCACAATGTTGCCTCAGATCCGAAAAGCAGATATATTTCATCGTTACGTTAGCTTTTTTGATAGCAGGGCGGGTCAATTGCAGTACCACATCCTTTTCCCTACTATCGGGTACGACCAGGTAGAACACCTGTTCTTCATTGGTCATGCTAAAACTTAAGTCAGTTAACCTTAATATCCCGGAATAAATACTGGTACTTTTTTCAACTTCAAAAGCAGCGATGACATGGTTAGTGCCCTTTTTAAACCAAAGCACATCAATGAGTTTGATCGTATTCAAAACTTCTTTATCCAAATTGATCACCGGAAATATCTGAAGGGAAAGAAATGAAAAGCTGTTACCTCCCCAACCTTTTGACCGATCATTGGATGCTGCGATAACATCATATCCCAACGCCGAACCGATTTTCAATAGATGGAACTGCATTTCCGAATGCAGATGTTCATCCGCGTTATCTTGCTTTTTAACATGATGCCTTTTTTCAATCAGTTTCTCCAGGCGGTTACGTTCGGGTTCAGATAAATATTCATCGCTGCCTAACAAAAGTTTTTGCGTGCCGATCTCAAATAACAATCCTGCAAAAGCGCCTGTATCTAAAGAAAGCTCATTACAGAATTTTTTATTCATATCCATGATGACTTCCCTGATCTTCAGGTATTCACTCCAGCTTCCGAGTTTTTTTTTGTCTTTGAACAAATAATTGAACCCATTAATAATAGCCGTATTAAAAGGAGGCATCAATGTGGGGTGCAGGAAATATATGATACTGGCAACCGCTGGTCCCAAACCCTTGATCTTAATGGCATCCAGTTTCTGGATCTCTTTGATTAAGGTTTCTTCATTCTTGGCGTTGATACAATTTTCCAGGAACTGACCAAAAGCAATCTTGTTAGCCTCATTTTCATAAATATCAGGGATACGCAGCTTTGGTTTCCAGTAAAAAGGATGTGAAGCACCTTCAAATACTTGCTTTTGTTCTGTTATGGAACTCAATACAAATTCAAGTGAAGTTCCTTTAAAGTCGTTACCAAACCTTTTGTTTTTGATATCATCAATTACCTGTAGAACACCGCGCCTTATAGACCGAAAGGCTTTTAACCGTTCCTCATTATTGATAAACCATGTATTGTAAACCGATTCTTTGTCATTCTTATATTGACTGATAATGGATTGTAAGTGCTCGCTCATAAATATTATTTAACGAATATATGAGATTTAAGCAAAGCATAATATAGAATCTATTGCCTCATATGTTATCAATCTAAGTTAAACGTCACTTTATTTACTGCTACCAATCTTTTTTCTTAGCAGTTGTGCATTTATTGCAACGATTACAGTACTTAAACTCATAAAGACTGCTCCTACGGCGGGTCCTAATACAAAGCCGGCTTTGTATAAAACACCTGCGGCTAATGGTATCGTAACCAGGTTATAAGCTGTTGCCCACACCAAATTTTGTATCATTTTATTATAAGTAGCTTTACCGAAAAGGATGAGATTAGCTATGTCTTTAGGATTGCTGTTTACCAAGATAATATCTGCCGTTTCGGCGGCTATATCAGTGCCGGAACCTACTGCGATACCTACATCGGATTGAGCGAGGGCTGGTGCATCATTTACCCCGTCACCTGTCATCGCAACAAATTCACCTTTGCTTTGCAAGTCTTTTACAATGTTAACTTTTTGGTCAGGCAGCACTTCCGCAAAATAGCCATCTAAACCTAACTTGTCACTCACAGCTTTGGCAACTTTGTCGTTATCTCCTGTTGCCATCAGTACTTTGATCTTATTATTTTTAAACACTTTAATTGCCTCAGCACTTTCCGGCCTAATTTCATCAGCCAAAGCGATATAACCAGCAAGTTTTTCATCAATTATTATGAAGACAACAGTTTCTGCATCACTACTGTAGGCATCTGCAGGAATTTCTATTTTTTTATCTTTAAGGTAACCCGGACTTACTACTTTTATATTTTTGCCTTCTACAATTGCTTCTACACCTTTTCCTGTTATGGCGTTAAACTTCTCCAATTTGGGAATGCTAACCTTTTTCTCTTTCGCTTTGCGAAGAATACCGATAGCGATGGGGTGTTCTGAACTTTGTTCCAAAGCACCTGACAGGCTTAGTAATTCATCTTCGGACATCTTGTTAAGCGAAACAATCCGGGTTACCCCAAAGTCGCCTTTAGTAAGTGTCCCCGTTTTATCAAATAGGATCGTAGTAATTTTCCGGGATTCCTCAAAAGCGGTACGATTTCTTATTAAGAGTCCGTTTTGGGCTGATACCGCCGTAGATATAGCAACAACTAAAGGTATAGCAAGTCCGAGGGCATGGGGGCAGGCAATAACCATTACCGTCACCATTCGTTCCAGTGCAAACACGAAAGGGAAACCTAAAATAAGCCAGGTAGCTAAGGTTCCGAAGCCAACTGCCAATGCCCCGTAAGTAAGCCATTTAGCTGCCCGGTCAGAAAGATTTTGCATTTCCGATTTTGACTTTTGCGCTTCTGAAACAAGTGTTATTACCTTGTTGAGATAACTGTCTTTTCCGGTATGCTCTACTTTTATTTTTATAGAACCATTGCCATTAACAGACCCTCCAATTACCTTGTTTTCTAGCTCCTTTTTTACCGGTTTAGATTCACCGGTAAGCATTGATTCGTTTAAATAACTACTTCCTTCTACAATGATACCATCGGCCGGTACTTTTTCACCTGGTTTTATCAGGATTACGTCGTTCAATGCTAATACTTCCAGTTTAACATCCTCAACTTGTCCGTCTGCTTTTACGCGGTGTGCTTCTGCCGGCATCATACTTACTAATAATTGAAGTGCTTTTGACGCGCCCAATACAGATTTCATTTCAATCCAGTGACCCAATAACATGATCACGATCAGGGTAGCCAGTTCCCAAAAAAAATCTACACCTTTCAAGCCTAAAACTGTTGCGGCACTATAAAAATAAGCCACACTAATTGCCATAGATATCAAGGTCATCATGCCTGGAGCACCCTTCTTTATTTCACTCCAAAATCCTTTCAAAAAGGGCCAGCCACCCCAGAAATATACAAAGGATGAAAGCGCCAGTAGGATATATTTGTTGCCTGGAAGGATTAATTTATAGTGAAAAAAGCTTTGGATCATTGGCGAAAAAACAAGCAATGGGATCGTTATGGCTAAACACACCCAAAAACGCTTTTTAAAATCTTCAATCATCATTTTATGGTGGTCGTGACCTTCCATTCCCATAGGCACCTCTGCGCTATCACCGTGGTCCATTTTTGCATGTTCTTCTTTGGTCATGTCCATTTTGGAATCGTCCTTTTTGGAGGCATCTTCAGCCGGTTCCTTTGCCGGAGTTCCTTCCTTTTGATCATCTTTAGGGGCTTCTTCTGCTGTATTTTCTTCGGGATCTTTGGCTTCCGATTCGCTCATTTTGGCGTGTTCTTCATCAGTCATATCCATTTTTGAATCGTCTTCCTTCGACGTTTCGTCTTTAGGAGATTCTTCTGGAGACGCATCTTCCTTGTATTTTTTTGGTGTATCTTTTTCAGCGGGTTTGGCTCCCGAATCGCTCATTTTGGAATGTTCCTCATCGGTCATATCCATTTTAGTTTCATCTTTTTTAGAAGTTTCTTCCTTAGGGGTTTCTTCTTCCGGAGGGGCATCTTCCTTGTGTTCTTCTTTCGGTGTTTCTGTTTCAGATGGTTTGGTTTCCTGTTCGTTTATTTTGCCATGCTCATCTTCTGGAATATCTTTCACTGCATCGTCTTTTTTTGAAGATTCGTCTTCAGCAGCATCTTCATCCTTAGGACTACTTTCCTTCTGATCATCTTTAGGGAGTTCCTTTGTTGAAGTCTCTGGTTTTGAAACATCGGCATCATCCGTTTTCGTGATAATCTTCGGATCGTTATCTTCCGTGTCGATAGTAATAGTGATTTTTGCCATGGTTTTTTGTTTATTTAGGAAATTTCTTTTTTAGATTTTCAAGTGTTTCTACAGATGTTTATTTTCCTCAGGCTTTTTAAGGCGGAAAGAGGCTTTAGTTGATATATCATTTATATTTTTCAATGTCAAGTGTTTAAAAATGAAGGATTTTCAATCTGAACTTGGGTACAGATATCGCAGCAATGATTAATAAGAGGATGGAAATAATAAAGTAGGGTAAATGAACAAACCAGATCATCATGACCGAACCGATTACAACGCCCAGTACTTGTCCTAAACTATTAATAGAACTAAAAATACCTAAAGTTGTTCCGTATTTCTTACCTGAATCTTTGGTGATCAATGAAGCAAGGCAAGGTGTGAGAATGGCCATCCCAACAGAAATGAAGGAAACGAACAGCAAAATGAATTCCATTTTATTTGAAAGCATCAGCAATGACATACCTATACTAAGCATGATCAGACCATAAGGTAGAAGGGCATCTTCCCCTTTCTTCTTAATTAACCAGGTAACAGGTCCTAATTGCAATAATCCCATCACTGAACCACAAACAATAAAAACAATACTCATTTGTTTGGGGCCGAATGAAAATAGCCGTTGGG
>JBDUDE010000538.1:0-8333 GCA_040003105.1 Mucilaginibacter sp.
AGCGGTTTATCTCCTGCAAATAATCGAGCAGGATGTATTTTTTATACTCAAAATCAATCGGGCCCTCTATAAACCAGTTAATGCCTAACGACTTCATATTTTCAATTCCCTTTCAATAGCTTAAATACCGCCTCACCCCAAACCCCTCTCCAACGGAGGAGGGGTAAAAACTCTTCGGTTTCTATTTGCTTTTAAAGTCCTCTCCTTTGGAGAGGATTTAGGTGAGGCAAATAACCCATGTTAAATTAAACAAAAAACAGCAATTTTGCAATATGCCTTTAGGAACACTTTATTTAATACCCGTACCCCTTGCCGACGATGCCGCTGCGAAGTCATTTACCCCATTTTTGGTCGATACCATAAACAGTATCAAAGAATATATTGTTGAGAATGAAAAAACTGCCCGCCGGTTTTTAAAAGAGGCCGGGTTAAAAACGCCGCAAAGCGAATTGCAGATACACGATTACGGCAAGCACAACCGCGCCGACGGCACCGCAGAGTTTTTTAAAGGCCTGCAAGCGGGTAACGATGTTGGCCTGATGAGCGAGGCCGGCTGTCCCGGCGTTGCCGACCCGGGCGCCGAACTGGTGGAGAAAGCTCACCGCATGGGTATAAAAGTGGTACCGCTGGTTGGCCCGAGTTCCATATTAATGGCGCTGATGGCATCGGGTTTTAGCGGGCAGAGTTTTACCTTTCATGGCTATTTACCTATTGATAAGGCAGCACGCAGCAAAAAAATAAAGGAGCTGGAAATGCTTTCGGAGAAAAACGACCAAACGCAATTATTTATCGAAACGCCTTTCCGCAATAACCCCATGCTGGAGGAGATTTTGAAAACCGCGCACCCAAAAACGCGTTTATGTATAGCGTGCGATATTACCGCTGCAACAGAATTTATCCAGACAAAAACCATTGCCGACTGGCAAAAGAAAGTACCCGAATTACATAAACGGCCCGCTATTTTTTTAATATACCACAGATAATTGCTCATTACAGCAACACATACCAAAGTACTGATTGTCGGCGCCGGCCCGTCAGGCCTGATGATGGCTGCACAGTTGCTGCGGAATGGTGTTATTCCCGTCATTATAGATATTAAACAAGGCCCCACCGACGAATCAAAAGCCCTGGCAGTGCAGGCCCGTTCGCTGGAAATTTACCGGCAGATGGGCATAATTGACCGTGTTATTGAAAACGGCAAACAAGCAAAAGGCGTAATATTTAATGAGGATGGCAAGCAGGTAGCCAGCCTGGTTATGGAAAATGTAGGGGAGGGGCAAACACCGTTCCCCTACATCCTGCTCTACCCGCAAAGCAAAAATGAACGCGCCCTGCTCGATTACTTAGCTGTAAATTGCTGCCCGGTGTATTGGGAAACTACGCTAACATCGTTAAAGCAAAATAACGGGCAGGTTGAGGTTGAACTGCAAAACGGCGGCCAGTTAACAACGCTAACCTGCGATTGGGTAATTGGCGCAGATGGCGCTCACAGCGTGGTTCGTAAGCAATCGCAAATTACATTTAGTGGCGAAACTTACAGTCATAATTTTTATTTGGCTGATGTGGAGCTGGAAAATAACCATTTGGATAACGACAGGGTAAACCTGTTCCTTGCAAAAAACGGGTTCTCTGCATTTTTCCCGATGCCCGAAGCAAACCGTTTTCGTGCTTTGGGCAACCTGCCCGAAGAACTGGCGAAAAAGGAGGATTTAGCGATTGAAGATATACTGCCCGGGCTCGAAAAAACGAGCGGTAAATCTATAGAAATTAAACAAACCTATTGGTTTACAAGCTACCGGCTCCATCACCGTATGGCGGATAACTTCAGGCTGCAACGTTGCTTTTTGATTGGCGATGCCGCGCACATCCACTCGCCCGTGGGCGGGCAGGGGATGAACACAGGTTTGCAGGATGCTTATAACCTGGCGTGGAAACTGGCAGGTGTGATTAATGAGCGATTTAACGGGGAAATATTAGACAGTTATGCCGCCGAACGGATGCCGGTAGCCAAAAGATTACTAAGCACAACAGACAAGGTATTTAACATCATTATATCACACAACTGGTTTAACCGGCTGTTTAAACGGTGGCTAATGCCTCCGTTGCTAAAACTGGCCTGGGGAAATGAAAAACTGCGGAAGACTTTCTTTAAGCAGGTATCGCAAATTGCCATCAGCTATCGCGATAGTGGCATTAACCTGCACGTGGCCCAATCCACCCAGGTAAAAGCGGGCGACAGGCTACCCTGGTTAAAAGTATTCGACGAAAAAAAGCAACTGGAAACCGACCTGCACGAATGGTGTACAAAACCCGGCTTTACGCTTATTATTTTAGGCAAATTGGCAGAAGGCGACCTTTTTGCCCTGGCCAAATGGATAACCGTAAAATATCCGGGTATGCTCAATTTTTTCTATCTGCCGCAATCTGCCAAAAACCAGCATGTATTTGATGCGTTCGAGGTGAATATAAAGGCGGGGAAATCAATAATCGTACGGCCTGATATGCACATCGGCTTTATGAATGATAAGATTGATATGGTGCTGATGGAGAATTATTTGAAGAATGTGGTGGGGGTAACCGGAATTCCATAGGCCATAGACCATAACAACGACTTGTTTTTTCATAGGCCCTCGTTGCAATCATTTTTCTTAATCCTCGACAAATTCCACCGGTTCCAAATCCTTCATTTCCTCATCGGTAAACAGGCGGGAGTGTATCATAAACCGAAAGCCGGTAGGTATTTCGATAGAAAAGCTGGAACCTCGGCCCTTGGTGATCCCGATGGTTAGCTGGGTATGCTGCCAGTATTCAAACTGGTCTTTATTCATCCAAAATTCGCAATCATCGATTGTTCCAAGCTTAACATCGCTGCCGCCGAGTTTAAACTCGCCTTTTTCGAAACACATGGGCGACGAGCCATCGCAACATCCGCCGCTCTGGTGAAACATCAGGTCGCCGAAACGGGCTTTCAGGTCTTTTATAAGGTTTGAGGCATCGGTATCAACTAATACTCTTTTGGTCATGATGGTAATTTAAAAACAATCTCGCGGATATCGGCGTTAATTTAACCACAGAGGCCACAAAGAGAAGACGCGGAGAACACTGAGAAGAAAATCTCTGTGCCCTCTGTGCCTCCTCTCTCTGTGGTTAAAACTCCGCTCTGCTATTAAAAGAAACCCAGCTTGTTCTTATTATAAGATATCAGCATATTTTTTGTTTGGCGATAATGGCCCAGCATCATTTTATGGTTCTCGCGCCCGAAGCCCGATTTTTTGTAGCCGCCAAATGGTGCGTGCGCCGGGTAAGCGTGGTAGTTGTTTACCCAAACCCTGCCGGCCTGTATGGCGCGCGGCACCTGATAAATTTCGTGTGCGTCCCGGGTCCACACGCCGGCCCCAAGTCCGTATAGTGTGTCATTTGCAATTGCAATCGCTTCCTCGGTGGTTTTAAAGGTAGTTACGCAGGCAACAGGGCCAAAAATTTCTTCCTGGAAAATGCGCATCTTGTTATGGCCTTTAAACAGGGTTGGCTGTATATAGTAGCCGCCGCCAAGTTCGCCGTCCAGTTTTTTCACCTCGCCGCCACATAACACTTCTGCTCCTTCTTCACGGCCAATTTTAAGGTAGGATTGTATTTTTTCGTACTGATCGTTCGATGCCTGGGCGCCCATCATGGTATCGCCATCAAGCGGGTTGCCCATTTTGATAGCATTTGTCCGCTCAATTACGCGCGACATAAACTTATCGTAAATGTTTTTGTGCACCAAAATGCGCGACGGGCAGGTACAAACTTCGCCCTGGTTTAAGGCAAACAAAACGGCGCCTTCAATAGCCTTGTCGAAAAATTCGTCATCGGCGGCGCCTACCGATTCAAGGAAAATATTGGGCGATTTGCCCCCAAGTTCCATGGTTACGGGTATCAGGTTTTCTGATGCGTATTGCATAATTAAACGGCCGGTTGTTGTTTCGCCGGTAAACGATACCTTGGCAATGCGCGGCGACGATGCCAGCGGCTTTCCTGCCTCGGGGCCAAAACCGGTGACAATATTTAACACGCCCGGCGGCAATATGTCCTGTATCAGCTCCATCAGCACCATTATTGATGTTGGTGTTTGCTCGGCGGGTTTTACTACGCAACAATTGCCGGCAGCAAGCGCAGGGGCAATTTTCCAGGTGGCCATTAGTAAAGGGAAGTTCCATGGTATAATCTGGCCAACTACGCCGATAGGCTCATGCAGGCAAATGCTTACGGTATATTCGTCGTGTTCGGATATGCCGCCTTCTTCGGCACGGATTACACCGGCAAAGTAGCGGAAATGGTCGATAACCAAAGGTAGATCGGCAGCCCTGGTTTCGCGGATGGCTTTGCCATTGTCGATGCATTCAACTATTGCCAGGTATTCAAGGTTCGCTTCAATAACGTCGGCAATTTTATTGAGTATTGATGCCCTATAGGCTGCTGATGATTTACCCCAGGTTGCAAATGCCGCGTGGGCTGCATCCAAGGCAAGCTCAATATCTTCCTTTCCCGAACGGGCGGCCAGCGTAAATGCCTTGCCATCAATGGGTGAAATGTTTTCAAAGTATTCGCCTTTTACGGGCGGCACAAATTTGCCGCCTATAAAATTGCCGTACTTTTCTTTAAAAGTTGGTTTTGCAGGAATGCTCATGATTTTTTACGTTCTAAATTGGTGCTACTAAGTTAGGTTTGCCGCCTGCGGTGCATTTGCACAATGCTATCAAATGGTAGCACAATGGTATCATTTTATACAAAGTGTTGTAAATGAATATTAGTATGCCTAATTTGTACTCCGATAGGCCGCAACCAATTATGACCAATAAAAATCTGGTATCGCCGTTAGCGCTTTCAAATCGTAAGGAAATAAATACGCTTGTTGAAAACAGGAAGGCCTATACTTTGAACCATTGCGAGCTCAATATTTTTGAAACTTACCAGCGCAGCGAATTAGTGCCGCTTACTTTTAGCGACCTTGTAATTACCAGCATGCTGCGCGGCAAAAAGGTAATGCACCTGTTCGACCAGCCTGGGTTTGACTACCTGCCCGGCGAAACAGTGATAGTGCCGCCCAACATCACCATGAAGATTGATTTCCCGGAAGCTACGGCCAACCAGCCCTCGCAATGTACTGCGCTGGCCATAAATCAGCAGGAAATAATGGGCACGCTTGATTTTTTAAACGAAAATTATCCGCGCGAAGACAACCGCACCTGGAAACTTAACTATAACCAGTTCCATTTTTTTAATAATTACGAGCTGGCGCAGCTTATCAATAAACTTATTCGCATAAGCACGGGCGACGCGCTGACCAAGGATGTACTGGCCAATCTCACCTTAAAGGAATTGCTGATACGCATTATGCAAATGCAAAACCTGCACGAAGTAAACACCAACATGCACGAGTTTTCGCAAAGCAGCAGGTTTGCTTACGTGATTGAATATATCCGGCTGCACTTAACCGAAAAACTGAATATCGATGCACTTAGCCAGATGGCATTTATGAGCAAACCCAGTTTTTTCCGTGCGTTTAAGCATGAGCTGGGGATATCGCCGGTTGATTATATTATTAAGGAAAGGATACAGTTTGCCAAGCAACTGATGAAAAACCCTTATAACAGTATATCCGAAGCATGCTTCAAAGCCGGTTTTAATAACCTGAATTATTTTAGCAGAGCATTTAAGAAGATTGAAGGCATTACTCCCAGCCTGTATAAAGCAGGAATAAGAAATGCCTGAAGCGATTGCTCTCTCCGGGCATTAAAATCCCTTTTGTCATTGTTCCCTGTCGTTACCCATGGCAGATATCCTACTGAACATGTGATGGCATGTCGCCCTTCGAGTGCCTTGCATGACGGGCCGTTTTATTTTACATAAACGACAACGAATTCCCCGGCTTAACCCTCGTAACCTTCACCCCCGACACATTCTTTTTAACCCAGTTCATCATATATTCTGAGCCGGCATCTTCACTGGCAATATGACCAACTACTACCAGTGCAATTTTATCGCCCTTGGCTACTGCATCGCGCACGTACTCAGCGGTTTCCCATTCCTGCAATTCGCCCGCAATCAGTACGTCGGGTTTTACTTGCCCAATTGCTTGTATCTGGCGCTGCCCGCCCGGTGCGCCGGGCATAAATAAAACACGGCTACATGATAGCGCCGGGTCGCCAATGTACCGCACCTTGTCTACACTTAGTTTTTGTTTAACATAACCAATCAAATCCTTAAGCGAAGTTGGGGGCATGGTGAGGATGTTCGGAATGTTTTTGTCGGCATATTTTTTCCATTGCAGTTGGTCGAGCACACCATCGGTTACACCATCCGGTACCATGCGATGGATATAATCGTGGTTGCGCCAAACGGCAATATTATGATCATTTAACAGGCTGGCTTTGTATTTATAAACCTCGTCGTTTTCGAGCCATTTGGTATCATCGGTATGATTGTAAAATGTAGGCTCGTGGGCTATGATAAAATTTGCACCCAGATCAATCGCCTTCCTGATAACCTCAACGGTGGCAAACATTGCGGTGACTATCCCGGTAACTTTTATATCGCGATTCCCCGATTTAAGCGTATCCACCGTGCTGGTTAATGCCCCGCCCGGTACCTGTTTTATAAACAAATCCATTATTTGGCCCACAGTATAGCCCTCATCAGCAGGAATAAAGTTTGACGCTTTGTTAACCAGTGGCGCCAGCAGCAATATGCCGGTGGCTTTAACGGTATTTACAAAAAACGTACGCCTTTTAATGGCCGGGTAATTTAATAAGGCAGGTTTGTTGTTCATGGTTGATTTTTTTATTTTAAATGTAAAACATTATTCAACAATTATTAGGGGATATTAATTGATTTTCTTGCGGAGATGCCCCGATCTGTCGGGGCGTCTCCCACTATCAGCTAACAAACATTGGTAAAGGTTGTTAAAGTTCCCGAAAGGCCAACATCGGTAACATTTGGGTTGGGTAATACGCTTTATGTAACCAGCCATAATTCGTTGTTTGAGGTGAAGTGATTATTAGTTATTCTTATTTTTTCACCCTACGACCACGCGAAACTAAAAAGTTTTGTCATTTCGAGTCCCCATCATGCTCGCCCGAAATAAATAGGCGATGACGTAGATAGCTTCGAAGTTCAATTTCTTTTTAGAACTTAGAATTCACTTAACTCAATTGCCGTAGAGGTTGTTATGTTTTGTATTTATAGGAGACTGTATATCCGCTAGACTATAGCTGTTTTTTGCTTAATCGTCTAATTGATAAGTTAGAAAATATCTCGCTTTGCTTTTGAATATCGAAATATTTTTCCAATTGGAGGCATGTCTTCCATTCCTTCGAAAGCTTCTTTTGGATAGCTGGGCCTAACGTAAAATTGACCGGTAATAATAATGCCTGTCTTCCAGGCAATGGAATCATTCTCCGGATTCCAGATTGAACTGTTTGCAGGTTCGATATAGATACAGTAATTAAGAACATTTTCTTTGTTCTGATCTTTCAATCTAACCCATTCTGGACATGCACACCCCACACTTACAAATCGTAATCTTAAAGTCTGAACTTTGTTTTCCAAAACATTTGTGGAATCCCATAACGTTTTAGGAATTATATTTTTTTTTATTGTAGCTTTTTTAGGTGGATAATCGGATTTCTTTTTGTTTTGACAACACGTAAACATTATTACGAATGCGAGCAATAATGTAATTGATTTTAATCTCATCAACAAATATTTTGAAGCCTTTTTATTCTTTTTCGCCTTTGGCTCGCACTAAAGTTTTAACCGATATCATAGTGCTGTGTAATATCTTGGTCTGACATACTACTAAATTACTATTTTTCGCTTAAAGGTCAAAATACGACCTATTTGGTCTATGAGAATCTTTTTAGTTGTTTGATACATTCCATTTACCCCTTAAACCTATATTTCTTCAACTTCTCATACATATACCCCCGTCGTTTGGCAGCATCGCCAATAGAAGTATCCGCGAAAACATCGCCATCAAAAACCTTTGGTACCGCAATCCGCTGTGAGCTGTAAATACCCGAATTACCACTAAAAAAATACGCCGTAAAACAAGCCACAGCAAATAGCAGCGCATGCTCCCCGCCAAATAGCTCAATACCCATAAAGGTGCAAGCCAGCGGGGTGTTGGTGGCACCGGCAAACACTGCAATAAAACCAAGTGCTGCAAATAAACCGACCGGTGCATTTAGTAAATCGGCCAGGGTATTGCCCAGGGTTGCACCGATGTAAAACAACGGCGTCACCTCACCACCTTTAAAGCCGGTGCCCAGCGTTACGGTGGTGTAAATGGT
>JBDUDE010000248.1:0-8320 GCA_040003105.1 Mucilaginibacter sp.
GACAGCAACCACGAAGACCTTTTAAGAAGAGAAGAACTGTCAATCGCCCAGATAAAAAAAGCGTTTGAGGAAAATAAGGACGATGTATGTGCCATTATTATTGAGCCGATACAATCCGAGGGCGGCGATAACCACGTGCGCAAAGAATTTTTAGAAAAGCTGCGTCAACTGGCCGATGAAAATGAAGCTATGCTGGTATACGACGAGGTGCAAACAGGTGTTGGCCTAACCGGCAAATTTTGGTGCCACGAACATTTCGGCGAAAATGCACGCCCGGATATACTGGCCTTTGGTAAAAAGATGCAAGTATGCGGTATCCTGGCCGGCAAAAAAGTTGATGAAGTTGAAAATAACGTTTTCCGTGTGCCGAGCCGCATCAACTCAACATGGGGTGGCAGTTTGGTTGACATGGTGCGCTCCTCAAAAATTATGGAAATTATTGACGAGGACAACCTTTGTGATAACGCTGCACAAATGGGCGATTATTTGCAAAACAGATTGAGTGAAATTTCTGAAAAACTACCCATCATAACCAATGTTCGCGGAAAAGGATTGCTAACAGCCTTCGATTTTCCTGATACAACTACCAGGAATAAGTTCATTTCCAAAGGGATGGAACAAAATGTAATGTTTTTGGGCTGCGGCGACCAAAGTATCCGTTTTAGGCCGGCGCTTATTATTGAACAAAAACATATCGACAACGGACTCGAAATACTTGAAAAAATATGCGCCTCATTGTAACTTTAATGTAAAACAATTGATACAAAAACCTGTTTCTGATGGAAATTGAGCATATTTCCGCTGATTTCAGCAATAAAATGAATAACCGGCGTTAATAGTCTATTAACAGGTTAAAATTCACTATTTTTCACAAATACTGGCATATTATCGGGGTATTGCGCAGTAGTGGAATTTTAGATTGCACAGTTAATATTTAACAGGGTAACAGTAACATGAGTAAGCAAATTGAAAAGTTAAAAAAACAGCTGGTAGAGATTTCTGAGGTTGTTAATTCGTTCCAGTCCGAAGCGGTACAGGTAAGGGTAGTTGACAGGTTGTTGGATGTGATGATTGAGATGGAAAAAGCAGAGGGTGACCCGACCGAGATATTTACCAAAAGGAACTACAAACCCCGGGAGAACGGCGAGCACTACACCCCGATGCGAGGCGCAAAGAAACCGGGTGCAACCAAGGTTTTAAACCAGTTGCTGTCGACTGATTTCTTTAACACACGCCACTCCATTGCGTCGATAGCGGATTATTGTAAGGAGAATTTCGATTCAGACTTTAAGACATCGGAGCTATCGGGCATACTTTTGAAACTTGCTAACGAAAACAAGTTGAGAAGGGAAAGAAGCAACGAGAACAACAGGTTTGAGTACGTGAGGGCGTAGCTTTGAGTCCGGAAAGTCGGTAAAGTCCGAAAAGTCGGTAAAGATGAAAAAGAAGTCTGAAGGATAGGTTGCATTTCCTTTATTTGTCAGGCTTCTTTACTTTTGATTGAATATCCTTTTCTAACTATCTACCGCAGGTGAAAAAGACTATCTACACCTAAAATCTTTCTTGAGGTAAAACCTTCGGCATACTTTACCTGGATGCTTTTGCCAAATTCGCGTGCGCGGGCTTCAACAACCTGTATAAATTCAGGCGATGAGATATAAGTTTGCGGTTCATCTGCCCACTCCGGGTTATAGAATTGTGAGCCAAACGCCCGGATACTTTCAACTTTTTTATCCCAAAAATCGGTGACATCAATCAAAATATCAGGTTGTATATAATTATCCTGTATAAAATGCAGTACTTGTTTGGGGCGCCAGGCTTCTTGCAAATTACCATCCACATCCAGGGTTTCAACTTTTCTTAGCCCGGCTAAAAACGCGGCGTCTTCAACCAGTTTGTTGGCCCGGCCGTGGTCGGGGTGCCTGTCGTGGTAGGCATTGGTAATTAAGATTTCGGGCTGATACTTGCGTATGGCGGCGATAATTTTCAGTTGGTATTCCCTGGTGTTTTCAAAAAAGCCATCAGGAATGCCCAGGTTCTCTCTCACCGCCAGACCAAGAATCTTTGCTGAAGCCGCTGCTTCAGCATCTCTTATTTCGGCCGAGCCACGTGTGCCTAACTCGCCGCGGGTAAGGTCGACAATGCCGGTTTTTTTACCAAGTGCGTTGTGTTTTAAAATTGTGCCCGCACAGCCAAGTTCGGCATCATCCGGATGAACAGATAGAACTAAAATATCTAATTTAAGCATAGCTTTAAAATTGCAGAGTCAAGAACCACGAGTCAAGAGCCAAGAGGCAAGACAAAAAGCAAAAGTCAAAAATTTATTCAATACCAAGCTTAAAAAAAACTTTTATGACGGTTCTTCTACAGTCACATTTTCTTCTCTCTTGGTTCTTGATTCTCAACCCGCACTACTTTCCTTTTCCAAGCAAACGTCCTATCTGCTTCCTGATTTTTGAAGAGGTTGGTTTAGTGAAGGGGTAGAAGAAATCGGTAACCAGGCCCGATTTGTCGATTAGAAACTTATGAAAATTCCACCTGGGAACAGAGCCTACCTTACCGTTTTGTTTTTTATCGGCAAAAAAGTTATAAAGCGGGTGGGCATATGGCCCGCGCACGCGTATTTTTTCGAATACAGGGTAATTAACTTCCTGCACCTCGCAAAAATCGGCTATGCCTTTACCTTCCAGCGGTTCCTGTCCGCCGAAGTCGTTAGACGGAAAAGCCAGTATCTCGAAATCTTTACCCGGGAAATCTTTTCTTAACTGTGCCAGCTCTTTAAGCTGTGGAGTGAAACCGCATTGCGAGGCGGTGTTTACTATTAAAAGGACTTTATCTTTATATTCAGATAAGTTCAATTCCTCACCGTTTAACTGTTGCACGTTAAACTGGTAAATACTTTTATCAACCATTATTAATTGTTAGATGAAACGTATCCCGCTTGATTCAGGATAGCTTCAATATCTTTTTGTTCGTCGGGGTCGTAAGTTTCTTTCAAATCATGGCCAAAAATGCGCGCTGCAGATTGAAACAGGAAGGCCTTGAAGCCACCCTTTAATTCTTTCACCATAGCGTAGCTGGTGTTGCCGGTTTCGCGGTTAATTAACTTTATCAAAACCTCGCCCTGACTAATTGTCAGGTCCTTAATTTCTTTGTTAAATAAAGTTTTTATCTCCGTTTCACAATTGCCTATCAGCTCTTTTTGTTTGTGCCGGTCGCCCGTTAAGGCCAGGTCGCGTTGTAGCTGGCGGTACCTTGCACCTGCAAAACGCACGTAAGGCAATACTTTAAGCACATTGTAACGCAAGCGCCTGTAATTGTCAAGGTCGGCCTGGCTTTTAAAGATGCGTCTGTCGTTAATTTTTACTTCGTTCAATACAATCCATGGCATCATTTTACCGCTGTCGACCGTTAAGTAAGTACGGATGGTATCATTTTTGCCTAAAATTAATGGCGCAGGCGGTTGGTTTTGAGCATTGGCTATGCCCATTACGCAACAAAACAGCAACAACAAGCCAATAAATTTCATAATTTTACGTAGTACAAAAATAACGCAATTTTTTTGGGTAATTATTATAACAAGCAATTATAATTTTTATTGCAAGTTAATGATATTTAGAGCGATAAAGAACACAGCACGATAATGAAGGAATTAGTGATAGACCTGGAAACCGAAAAGACCGAAATACTAAAAAGATATCGTGCTTTGCTGCGTGCCTCGAAATCGACCCTGCAGAAGGGCGATAAGCGCATGATACGCAAGGCTTTTGAAATGGCACTGGAGAGCCATAAGGACATGCGACGTAAATCGGGTGAGCCTTATATTTATCACCCGATAGCCGTAGCCCAGATAGCCGCCGAAGAAATTGGACTTGGGACCACCTCCATTGTTTGCGCTTTGCTGCATGATGTTGTGGAAGATACCGACATGACCCTGGATGATATTGAAAGGGAATTTGGTAAAAAGGTTGCCATGATAATTGATGGCCTCACCAAAATATCGGGTGTGTTTGATACCAATAGCTCGCTACAGGCGGAGAACTTCCGTAAAATGCTGCTTACCCTTGCCGATGATGTGAGGGTAATTTTGATAAAACTTGCCGACCGCCTGCACAACATGCGCACCATGGAGTTTATGCCGCGCGACAAGCAGCTGAAGCTATCGTCGGAAACGGTTTACTTATATGCGCCGCTGGCGCACCGTTTGGGGCTATATGCGATAAAATCGGAACTGGAAGACCTGTCTATGAAATACATGGAACGGGAGACTTACCAGTTTATAAAAAACAAACTAAACGAGAAAAAGGCCGAACGGGAGAAATTTATCCGGGATTTTATCGAGCCGGTAAAAAAGGTACTTGAGGGGCAGGATTTGCATGCCGATTTATTTGGCAGGCCAAAATCAATACACTCTATCTGGAACAAAATGAAAAAGAAGGCCATCCCTTTTGAGGAAGTGTATGACCTTTTTGCCATCAGGATAATTTTGGACAGCACGCCCGAAAGTGAGAAAGCTGATTGCTGGAAAGCCTACTCCATAGTTACCGACCTTTATAGGCCCAACCCAGACAGGCTGCGCGACTGGATATCATCGCCGAAGGCAAATGGCTATGAGTCGTTGCATACTACGGTAATGGGCCCACGGGGGCAATGGGTTGAAGTACAGATACGCACCAAGAGGATGAACGAGATTGCCGAGAAGGGCTTCGCAGCGCATTGGAAATATAAAGAATCGTCAACCGATAGTGGCCTTGATTTGTGGGTGCAAAAGGTGAGGGACATGCTGAAAAACCCCGACTCAAACGCATTGGACTTCCTGGATGATTTTAAAATGAATTTGTTCAGCGATGAGATATTCATATTTACGCCAAAAGGTGCATTGATACAACTGCCGCTCAGCGCCACAGCGCTCGATTTTGCTTTTGAAATACATACCGATGTTGGCGCCAGTTGTATCGGCGCTAAGGTGAACCATAAACTGGTACCCTTAAGCCATAAGCTGCAAAACGGTGACCAGGTGGAAATTATAACATCCAGCAAGCAAACACCGAAGGAAGACTGGCTTAATATTGTTGTTACCGCTAAGGCAAAAGCAAAAATAAAATCGGCCTTAAAAGAGGAAAAGCGCAAGATAGCCGAAGATGGGAAAGAGATTTTGGAGCGTAAGATGAAATCGTTAAAAATTACTTACAACTCCGAAAATATACACAAGATAAGCTACTTTTTTAAGCTGCCATCAACCCAGGACCTGTTTTACAATATTGCCCAGGGCACTATTGACATGAAGGATCTGAAAGAATACCAGGCATCGGAAAAAGTAATTGAAAATAAACCGCAGGATAAGATAGAAGCCGAACAGGTGGCAGGCTTGCTGCGGAGCATAAAGGCCAAAGACAGCGATATGCTGTTGATTGGCGAGGATATGCAGAAGATTGACTATAAATTGGCCAATTGTTGTAACCCCATACCGGGTGATGATGTGTTTGGCTTTGTTACCGTTAGTGATGGCATAAAAATACACCGCACCAATTGCCCCAATGCTGCCAAACTAATGGCCAATTATGGCTACCGCATTGTAAAAGCAAAGTGGACAAACCAGCAGGAACTAGCTTTTTTAACAGGCCTGCGCATAACCGGTATTGATGAAGTTGGATTGATAAACCAGTTAACCACTGTAATATCAACCGATTTTAAGGTCAACATCCGCTCAATTACTGTAGATAGCGATAACGGAATTTTTGAAGGCCAGATTATGGTTTACGTAAACGATACCGACCATCTTGATAATCTAATACGGAAATTAAAAACAGTAAAAGGCATAACCGGCGTAAACAGGTTTGATTCGGTAATTGAGAAAGCGTCGTGAGGAAAGAATCAAGAAATTTAGAATCAAGAACCAAGAGTCAAGAGCCAGGATAGGTTCCAATAGGAAACAATGTTAATCGTTAATCATAAATTTGTTTTCTCTTAATTCTTGACTCTTGATTTCTTGCGTCTTAAATCTTTTCTCTTAATTCTTGACTCTTGTATCTTGGTTCTTTTTCATAACTTTGTCCTTTAATAGATAAAAATGTCTCAACAGGAAACCATAGCCATGGTTAAAAAGATTTTCGAGGCTTACCTTGAAAATAAAAACCTCAGGAAAACCCCCGAGCGTTTTGCAATACTCGAAGAAATATATTCACGCTCGGATCATTTTGATGTGGAATCGTTATACATCCACATGAAAAATAAAAAATATCGCGTTAGCCGGGCAACGGTTTATAACACGCTTGAACTGCTGGTATCGTGCGATTTGGTGACCAAACACCAGTTCGGCAAAAACATGGCCCAGTTCGAAAAATCATATGGCTATAAACAGCACGACCATATTATTTGTATTGACTGCGGCAAGGTTGTTGAATTTTGCGACCCGCGTATACAACAGATACAAAGCATGATGGGCGGCTTGCTTAAATTTGAGATAAAACACCACTCACTTAACCTATATGGTAACTGCGAAAAACTGCGTGCAGGTTTTTGCGACCGAAGAGCCCAGTAAAAAAACTTCCCGGCATTTGTCATTATAGCAGGTTTATGATGATGGGTTGCGGGGTTTATTTATTTGGCGTAGTATTTTGATAATTATAATAGAAACAATAAAAAAAAATTAATGGCTGTTGACGTATTATTAGGCCTCCAATGGGGCGATGAAGGTAAAGGAAAAATTGTTGATGTATTGAGCGCAGGTTACGACCTGATCGCGCGTTTCCAGGGCGGCCCGAATGCCGGCCATACACTGGAGTTTGACGGCAAAAAGTTTGTGCTGAATACAATACCTTCGGGCATATTTTTTAAAAACACCATGAACCTGATTGGTAATGGCGTTGTGATTGACCCTATAACCCTGAAAAGGGAAATTGATAAATTGAAAGATGCCGGGCACGACCTTTTGGCGAACGGCAATTTAATGATAGCCAAAAAGGCGCACTTGATACTGCCGACACACCAACTGCTTGACGCTGCCTCTGAAAAGAAAATGGGCGAAGGTAAAATCGGCTCGACATTAAAAGGGATTGGTCCGACCTATATGGACAAAACTGGCCGTAACGGTTTGCGCGTTGGCGATACCACTTTACCCGATTTTAAGGAACGTTACCAGAAACTGGTTGATAAGCACGTATCGATGCTTACCTCGTTATATGGTGAGGTTGCCGATTTTAGCGAGCGCGAAGCCGCGTTCTTTGAAGCTGTTGAACTGATTAATAAATTCCAACTGGTTGACTCGGAGCATTTGGTGAACAGCTACCTTAAACGGGGTAAAAAAGTTTTGGCAGAAGGCGCGCAAGGCACTATGCTTGATATCGACTTTGGCTCCTATCCGTTTGTTACTTCATCAAACACCACAACTGCAGGCGCCTGCACAGGGCTTGGCATTGCACCGAATAAGATAGGAGAGGTAATAGGTATTTTTAAAGCCTACTGCACACGCGTAGGCGGCGGCCCGTTCCCGACCGAACTTAATGATGAAACAGGTGAAGAACTCCGCCGTATTGGCCATGAATTTGGCGCAACTACCGGCAGGCCACGCCGCACCGGCTGGATTGACTTGCCCGCTTTAAAATATGCCATAATGCTTAATGGTGTTACTCAAATGGTTATGACCAAGGCTGATGTGTTAAGCGGCTTTGAGAAAATATATGCCTGCACGCACTACAATTACTTAGGCGAGAAGATTGATTACATGCCTTACGATATTTGCTGTGTTGAAGCTGTACCTGTTTTAAAGGAAATTGATGGCTGGAACGAAGATTTAACAGGAATAACCGAATTGTCTGAAATACCGGCTAAGCTGCAAGCATACATCGATTATTTAGAAAAGGAATTGGAAGTGCCGATCAAATATTTGTCGGTAGGGCCGGACAGGAAGCAAACATTGGTGCTGCACTAAAATTGTTTGTTTTGTAAAATTATATGAAGCCCCATTATATGGGGCTTTTTTGTTTTTAGAAAGCTAATTTTGAAGCGTGATAAAACAGGTACCCAATCCCGAAGAATTTAAAAGGAAAGCTTTGCAATGGGCATCTACATTTGATGTTTGCTGCTACATGGATTCAAATAACTTTGATGATACCTACACAAAATTCGATGCGTTGTTTGCTGTCGGGGTAAGGGCCGAGGTTTATGGGCAAGCGGGTATGGCTTTTGAACAATTGGAACAATTTCGTAGGAAACATCCCGGCTGGATGACAGGCTTTTTTACCTACGACCTTAAGAATGAAATTGAAGATTTAACTTCACGTAACCCCGATAGCCTCAATTTTCCTGGTTTGTACTTTTT
>JBDUDE010000808.1:0-2488 GCA_040003105.1 Mucilaginibacter sp.
GTAAAGCAACAAAAAATATATTACAAATTAAAAATATTTTTTATAAATATAAATACGATCCTGGGTATGGCCAATTTTTGAAAATTTTCTACAGGTATATAAAACCAGCTTTCCTGCAATTCCAGGGGCTTATTTTGCAATGTAATCATGCGCACGTATAGCCGCTGATGCGTAAGCACATGTTTTTTTACAAGAGATATTTCGCTGATTTTTAAATTTGTGCCGAAAAATTCTAAAACCTGCCCATCCTTAAATAATTCTTCTGGCGTAAGCAAACTGCCTGTTTCAACTAATGGCAAATCGTACATATTTGCCCAAATATCGGTTTGGTCGCGTTTGTTTACCAGTACATGGTCGCCGTCAGTAATTAAAAAGTAATTGAAATAGCGCTCGCGCACCTTTACTTTATTTAATTTAACGGGCAGGCTGTTAATTGCATTATGGGTAAAAGCGTAACAGCCGGTGCGTACCGGGCAAATGCCACAGGCTGGATTTTTTGGTTTACAAATCACCGCCCCAAACTCCATCATTGCCTGGTTGTGCATGCCAGGCATTTCATTATTAAGAAAATCGTTTGCTGCCTGCTGGAATATTTTTTTGCCTTTGGTACTGTTTATCGGCTCTTCAATACCCAGGTAGCGGGCTAATACGCGGTACACATTACCATCAACAACTGCCTTTGCCTCGTTTGATGAAAATGAGGAAATTGCAGCGGCTGTATATTCGCCAATCCCGGTTAGCTTTATAAGCTGGTCATAACTTTGCGGAAACCGGCCACCATATTGCTCCTGCACCAATCGAGCCGTTTTAAGCATATTCCGCCCACGGGAGTAATAACCCAGGCCCTGCCATAATTTTAATATTTCATCTTCGCTGGCGGCGGCAAAGCTGGTAACAGTTGGATAGTTCTCTAAAAACCTGTTAAAATAGGGCATACCCTGCTCCACGCGGGTCTGCTGTAATATAATTTCCGATAGCCATATTACATAGGCGTCGGTAGTGTTGCGCCAGGGCAGGTCGCGCTTGTTATTTTGATACCAGTTTAGTAATTCGTGGTTAAAATTCATGAGGTGCAAAAGTACTACGCAATTAACAACGTTTTATGGATATTTTTTTCGGCTTTTAACTGAATTACAGCATGTAATAAAAAAAATATGTTAATTATTTCAATCTTTAGTAATAAAGAGATACTTTTGCAACCCCAAATCAGTTAAGTAATTGTATAATAAATAAAAGAAAAAGCAGATATGACTAAGGCAGAAATTATAACTGAAATCTCGTCCAAGACAGGTATTGAAAAAGTTGACGTTCAGGAAACTGTTGAGGCGTTTTTTAAAGTAGTTAAATCCTCAATGATGGGTGGCGAAAACGTGTACGTGAGAGGTTTTGGAAGTTTTGTTGTAAAGAAGAGAGCAAAAAAGACCGCTCGTAACATTTCAAAAAATACTGCCATCATTATCCCGGAACACTTTGTACCAAGCTTTAAACCAGCAAAAACATTTGTTGATAAAGTTAGGACCGGCAACAAGATTACCAAATAATTTACGGCAATGCGTACCAAACAAATAGTAGTAGTAGCAATAGTTTTTGCCGTTATGACCTGTTTGTTTTTTATGCCTGTAAAAGGGTTGATTAAGGCAAAGGACGACCCGGGACATTCCCGTGCCACTGTAAACCAAAGTAAACCCGTTAGCAAGGTTGATGTATCTATTGTATCAGGAGCAGCCAAAATTTTAATTGGTCCGTCGTTATCTGCACAGATAAATGATGCTGAGGGCCAGCTGAAAAGCGCAACATCTGATGCAGATAAACTTAACCTGCAGAAAAAATTGGCCAAGTTGTGGGATGATGTAAATCAGCCCGCGCCGGCCGCTTTTTATTATCAGGATATCGCCCAAAAGGAAAACAAGTTTGAAGACTGGATAAACGCCGGTAACCGTTTTAACGAAGCCTACCGTACAACCCAGGACACAGCAACGCAGCCCGCCTTTGTTATAAACGCAATTGCGAACTATAAAAATGCTGTAAAGCTAAAACCTGCCGACCTTGATGCTAAAACCGGCTTAGGTATTGCCTATGTAAACCAAACAAGCTCTGGTATTACCGACCCTGACGGCGGCTCGCCAATGCAGGGTATAATGCTGTTGCTTGACGTGGTGAAACAGGATCCGAAAAACCGGAACGCAAATTTAAACCTTGGCTTGTTTGCCATGAAAAGCGGTCAATTTGAGAAAGCTATCGCGAGGTTTAAAACTGTAATTGAACAACAGCCTGAAGCTGGCCCATATTTTTATATGGCCGAAAGCTACAAGGAGTTAGGACAAAAAAAGGAAGCTATTGCAGCTTACCAAAAATGTAAAGAATTAGTTACTGATGCAACTTTTGATCAGAAAATTGACGAATACATAAAAGAATTGAAGAATTAATCACACATTAAAAATTATTATTATGCCCAGCGGTAAAAAACGTAAAAGACACAAAATGGCTA
>JBDUDE010000413.1:0-2488 GCA_040003105.1 Mucilaginibacter sp.
ATATCCACAAAACTCTAAAATAACCTCTTCGGTACTGTCGTTTAAACGGGCATTGTAGATATAACCCTGGTAATTCAATTCAGTAACAGGCTCATCCGCGAAAATAAAATTTGATTTAAACGATTTGAATGCCGGCGATAATATAGATTGGCCTAACAGTGTCGTAAGATCGTATGAATGTTCCAAAATATTGTTTTGCTTAAAGACCTTAAAATATATAGATGTTTGGTGTTTAATAAAACAGAGCTTTGTGAGCGGGACGCTCACATCAAATCCCTCACCGCACAACCTTTATCAGCGAAACACCCTGCCTCGGCAATAGCAATTCCATTTTGTATTGCCCTGCCTTAATATTTATTTTTTTGGGTTTTCCCAGCATTTGTAATTGCCCGTCTTTTTCCAATTCGGCTATTTGGGCGCTGTCCGGATTTTGCGGCGACCCCATTTTCTTCCATGCTTCGTAGGCATTACTGTGTTCATCGTCAATACGGTAATGGGTTAACGTTGCTGTGCTCATCGGTAAGTTTTTTAGGGTGAGCTCCACCTGTTCAGCTTTTTCTTTGATATCGTCATCATGGTAGTTCCAAATCATTATAGCGACCGACTGCTTATCTGCCGAGGCCAGTGCACCAATATCTGATTCAGCCTTGCGAACACTTGAATCAACAACCGCTTTTGTGGTGTACATCCGGTTTCCGTCAACCTTAAGCCTTTTACCTTTCATCATGCCAAGCATCCTGAATACACTAAGCACAGGTTTATCAACCCCATTGGTTGCAAGGTCGCGGTAGCCATAAAACCAGGGCTGGTTCTCAAATTCAAACGACCATGAAACAGCGCCTAAAAAATTAACCTTCAGCGAATCGGCAAGCAAGTATTTCCTGGCAAATGACGCGGCGGTATAACTGGCGTACATTGTTCCGTTTCGATAGGCATTTGCCGGGTTGGTAGCCATGCCACATGCAGCACATCCTTCGGGATCTGATTCGCCGATAATTACCGGAAGGTCCCTGGTTTCGGGGTAAGATTTTACAATTTCAAAGCCCATAGCTATGTCCCTTAACTGGGGGGCCATATTCATCCGGACATGCCCGTTCACTACCTGGGGCCGGCCTTTGGCGTGAAAGGAAACCAGGTCGAGCGCTGTGCCTGTTTTGCCGGTGGCATAGTTAACGCCGCTTATACAATGTTCAATAAAGGCCCTCAGGAAACTTACTGCGCCCTGGCTTGAGGTACCGGCAACCTCGGGCCCGCCGATCTTTATAGTCGGCAGTGCCCTTTTTGCTCCGGATGCAGCATAGTCATATAGTTTAAAAAACTCTTCCCTGGTGCCTTGCCAATATTCAATGTTTGGCTCGTTCCATACTTCCCAGTACCAGCTTTCCACCTCTTTTTTGCCGAACTTTTCTACAGAATGTTTTACCCACTGGTACACCAGCTCTTCCCATTTATTATAATCCTTTGGGGGATAGGCCCAGCCGGTTGAAAGCTTGTTTGATGTACCCGGCTGCCAGTGGTGCTGGTAGGGCCGGGGCTTAGTTGAAAGCGCTTCGGGCATAAACCCGATTTGGGCATAAGGTTTCATACCGCGTTTAATGTAGGTATTAAAAATACTGTCCACAATTTGCCAGTTATATACCGGGTTGCCCTTTTCGTCTTCTGTATAGGCGTTGGTCGAACCCCATTTTAAAGCCGGCGTGCCGTCGCCCGTTGTAAGCAGGTTATGCACCCGCATATAAACAGGTACCGGGCTTAATGAAGCCAGTTCGGTAAGCAGTTTCCGGCCATCCTTCATATAGGTATAATTAGGCTCATCGTGACCGAACCAGGCCCAGAAAGGATACATCACACCGGTTTCATTTTTTAAGTCGACGGTGATACTGGCAGCTTGCTGCCCCGTTTTTTGCGCAAAACCGTTATGATAGTTTGTTATTATAACCAGTAAAATTATGCAAGTGTGCTGTATGCTGTTTTTCATGGGTTTTGAGTGAAATTGGTATGCCTGTAAATATACTTGCAGCACTGCATATTCGGCTAAAGAATAATAAATTAACATAATTTAGTACAGCAAACGGCTTGGGTACTGCAGCAGTCATGGGTTTTGAAAACCTTAAGTTGAATTTAATACTGAAATTTCAAACTGGCACAACTACTAAAGTTGCCTGTCCCCCAATGCAACGGTACCTTGTTATAGGTTTTGTTCTTATTTCTTAGTCAGTTTGTATCTCAAATGTGTTGTTAAATCTGATGGTATTACTTCTGCAATTTGAAGATCATATTTGTCTTTGTCAATGCCATCAAACAGCCGGATACCGCTTCCTAAAAAAACGGGAGCAATGTGAATGAAAAATTCGTCCACAAGCCCTGCATTGAGATATTGTTGAATAGTATCGGCACCTCCCTGTATTCTTATGTCCTTTCCTTTGGCTGATTGTCTTGCTTTCTCCAATGCACTTTCTATTCCGTCATTGATAAAATAAAAAGTTGT
>JBDUDE010000953.1:0-2479 GCA_040003105.1 Mucilaginibacter sp.
AAAATTCATCAAAACCACTTCGGTAGCCGGAACCAGTTTTTTACTGGCGCCGCAATTGGGCAAAGCAGCAGGTTTTTTCAAAGGGTCGCCGAATGAAAAGGTTGTAGTCGGGATGATGGGCACACACAGCCGCGGGCTTTACCTGGCCCAAAACTTTGCCAAAATACCCAATACCGAAATTGGTTTTGTATGCGATGTCGACTCGAAAGTTGTAGAAAGCACCATTGCCGATATTTATAAACGAACCGGCAAAAAGCCTGAAGGTTATACTGATATCAGGAAATTACTGGAACGCAAGGATGTTGACGCGATAGTTATTGCCGCTCCTGACCATTGGCACGCGCCTGGTGCAATAATGGCCTGCCAGGCCGGCAAGCATGTGTATGTTGAAAAACCCTGCAGCCATAACCCGCATGAAGGGGAGATGTTGGTAGCTGCATCAAAAAAATATAACAGGCTGGTGCAAATGGGAAGTCAAAGGCGCTCGTTTAACAATGTGCAGCAAATGATAAAAGAACTGCATGACGGAGTAATTGGCCGCGCCTATTATGCAAAAGGCTGGTACACTAACCATCGGGCCAGTATAGGTATAGGCAAGCAGGCAGCTGTGCCATCAAACCTTAATTACGAGTTGTGGCAGGGCCCGGCGCCGCGCAAGCCATACCAGGATAACCTTGTACATTACAACTGGCACTGGTTTTGGAACTGGGGCACCGGAGAGGCTTTAAATAACGGTACGCATGAACTTGACGTTATCCGCTGGGGTTTGGGTGTCGATTTTCCGAATAAAGTTGTTTCGACAGGTGGTCGTTTTCATTTTAAAGACGACTGGCAAACGCCGGACACACAGAATATTTTATATAACTTCCCCAACAACACCGCTGCCGAATGGGAGGGAAGGAGCTGCAACGGCTACAATATCGAGGGTTTGGGCCGCGGCGTAATATTTTATGGCGATAAAGGCACACTGTTTTATACCGGCGGCAACGGCTATAAAATTTATGACGGCGAAAACAAACTGGTGCGAGAGGTAAAAGACGAAGCGCCGGTAGATGCCACCAACAAAGTGAGCCCAACTGAAGCGCTGGACGGCCTGCACATGGCAAATTTTATCCAAACCATACAAGGCGCTGCCAAACTGAATTGTCCTATTGAAACCGGGTTTAAATCAACCCTGTTGCCGCAATTGGGCAATATATCATACCGGGTTGACCGTGTTTTGCACATCAACCCGTCAAACGGACATATTTTGAATGACCCTGAAGCGCAGAAACTTTGGAGCAGGGAATATGAAAAAGGATGGGAACCGAAAATTTAAAATTATTGTCGAAAATAAAATAAAGGATTATCTACATAACATGAAAAAGCAATTATTAAAAACTACAATGTTACTGTTGTTCGCTGCGTCAATTGTACCTCTAACAACCAACGCGCAAAGCACTCCATCTTTATTCGATGGCAAAACGTTTAAAGGCTGGCACCGCCTTGCAGGCACTGCCGATTACAAAGTGGAAAATGGCGCTATAGTTGGTACGACGATACTAAACTCAGGCAATACGTTTTTAGTAACCGATAAAGAATACGGCGATTTTATTTTAGAACTGGATACTAAAATTGAGAGCAAACTCAGCAATTCTGGCGTGCAAACCCGCAGCCACTTTGACCCGGCCGGGCATGATGGCAAGGGATTGGTTTATGGCCGGCAATTTGAAATTGACCCATCAGACAGGCGATGGTCGGGTGGGATTTATGATGAGGGCCGCCGGGACTGGCTGTATCCGCTGGATTTACACGAAAAGGCAAAAGATGTTTTTAAGGTGGGCGAGTATAATCATATCCGGATAGAATGTATAGGAAATGAAATGCGCACCTGGATAAACGGCGTGGCAATTGCCGATGTTGTTGATACGGTAGATAGCAAGGGCTTCATTGGCTTACAGGTTCACGCGGTTACCAAAGAGGAACAGGCTGGCAAAAAAGTGTACTTCAAGAATTTGCGTATAAAAACAACAAACCTGAAGTTTACGCCGTTTCCGAAGGATATTTACACAGTAAACCTTACACCTAATTCGCTTTCAGCAAACGAAAAGGCGGCAGGCTGGAAATTACTTTATGACGGACATACCAACAAAGGCTGGCATGGCGCTACGCTTACTACGTTCCCTGCAAAAGGTTGGGACTATGCAAACGGAATGATGCACGTTTTACCGTCTGAAGGAAAAGAAGAATCAGGCGGTGGTGATATTGTTACGGATGATTTGTACAGCGCATTCGACTTGTCTTTTGAGTTTAAACTGACGCCCGGCGCCAACAGCGGCCTAAAATACTTCGTAACCCTTAGCGAACAAACCAAGGGCTCGGCCATAGGACTGGAGTACCAGGTTTTAGACGATAAGCTGCACCCAGACGCCAAGCTTGGCCGCTATGGCGACCGCACCCTGGCATCGTTATATGACCTCATCCCCGCAAAGAAACAGGA
>JBDUDE010000167.1:0-8260 GCA_040003105.1 Mucilaginibacter sp.
GCTGTCGTCAGTAGTGGGCAGCGATGCAATCGAGTTGGTCAGTGCCTTTTCAAAAACACTCCTGTCCTCAACTTGTGGCTGCGATAAAGCAGGCGGAGTTTTTACAATCGGTTTTTCAGGTATTTTAATTGCAGGCGTGGTATCGGCTTTCGGGCCTCCCGTCCCATCCTTTTTGGCCTTTTCAGCCCTTTTTGCTGCAGCTTGTTCCATAGCTGCACGGGTGGCAACAGTTTTTTCGAGGGTAGGCAAACCTGTCGGCTGGTCAATAACCGGCATATCTTTTTGCAGGTCGTCTTTTTCCTTACCGTGTACCTGGTTTACATCAGCATCTGCATTTTTCATCGAGCCGATAAAGTCCGTTGGCTGCTGGTGCTGCAGCGACGCCAGGTAAGCGCTGGTACTCGATGTATCGGCTTTTGGTGCTTCGGCCGGCTTATCTTTATCTTTTTCAACCGGTTTTACATCCTTGCCTTTTTCAGCGCCAGGTGCGCCTTTTCCAGCACCTCCGGCTGGTGTTGCACCGGGGCTTTGTTTTGCTGACGGTGCCGCGCTTGCCGCGCCTGTATTACCAGGCGACGCTATTGGCGCAGCTCCTGCAGACGCCGGCATCGCCGGGGCATTCAGCACAGCCGCGCCGCCGCCAACACCCCCGTTCGATATTTTGCGCTGCAACAGGCTTGTGGCAACGCCGTTTTGCTGTTGCAATACGTGTGTCAGCTCGTGCGCCAGCAGTCGTTTTCCCTCAGCATTTTCGGGGGTAAATTGCCCGGTATTAAAATAGATATCGCTGCCATGGGTGAATGCCCTGGCCTGTATGCCTTTACTCATTTCGGCAGCGCGGCTGTCGGTATGTACCCGCACCGACGAAAAATCGGTTTGGAAAGCGCTTTCCATAAACGTTTTAGTGCCGGTCGATAATGGCTCACCACCCGATTTTGAACTATTTAGTGCCGATTGCCACGCGCCTGCAGCCTGCGGTTCAGCAGCCAGTTTGCCTGCCTCGCGCATAACCTGTTCTTCGTCGCCATTATCACCATCATTTTTAGCATTGGTTTCCGGGTCTTCTTCCTTACGCATGGCTACGCCTTCGTCACTATGGTCGTCAGTATCTGCTGAACTTTCCTCCTTGCGCATTACTTCGCCATCGTCTCCACCGTCATCTTCATCAGTATCTGCCGAACTCTCTTCCTTGCGCATCACTTCACCGTCACTTCCATCATCCTCATCTGTATCTGCCGAATCTTCTTCCTTACGCATCACCTCACCGTCACTTCCATCATCTTCATCAGTATCTGCCGAACTTTCTTCCTTGCGCATTACTGCATGTTCGCCGGCATCATCAGAAGGGCCTTCCTCTTTACGCATTACCGGGGTTTTGTCCTTATCCTCATCCTCACACGCATCGCACTTACGCTGAACTACATCGCCGATATTGCCGGTCAAAACCTCGCTGGCAGACGGTTCAGCCATACGCATTACCTTGTCGGCCATGCTGTCGGCTTCCTGCTCAAACTTGTCGCCGGGTTTATTTACGGTGAGTTTGGGCTGAACAAAAGGTTGCCTGCCCGGGTACAACGGTACAACGCCAAAATTGTGCGTATATGGCGATGCCTCCCGTGTCCTCTCGGCGGTTGCTTCTTCCGTATCAGCAGTTTGCTTAGCCGGCGGTTTACTTTCAACACGCAGCGCGGTTCTTTTCGCTTGCCCCTCTGCAGTGGCCTTCGATGTTAACTTTGCTGTTGCGGTTAAACTCATTTTACAAATATCAAATTCTCCATATTCTGCACGGCCAACCGGTAACCCTTGCAATAATTTGTAAACAGGCTTAGCAATTCGGGATTGCTGTTATATTCGATACATAAAACCTGGCAGCCAACGGCCTTCAGATCAATTTGCTTAAGTATTGTCCAGTCGCTGCCTTCGGCATCTATCGAGATGAAGTGAAACGTTGGTTTCAATTCGTTATAAAATGTGTCCCATTTTACCAATTCAATTTCGCATTCAGTAAACTCCACATTAGGCCAGCGCCTGGTTTCTTCAAAATCTGCTGTCGAAACAAGCCCTTTGTCATTACCCCCCGGAACGTGGTTGCCGCTTTCCCAAAATTTTACTTTTTCATCGCGGTCGCCAATGCCATAGTTGTAGATATGAACATTTGGGTTAAGGCTATGCCGCAAAAACAAATCGGCACAGGTGCTGCCGGGCTCAACGAGGTGGGCATGCCAGCCGTTTTCAATCAGTAGTTTCGAGTTACTTAAATCAGCCCCGTCATTGGCGCCAATTTCAAGCAGTGTACCCTTAAAACTGCCGAAATATTTTAAAACAAATTCATCTTCATTGTTTTGTGAGTAGCCCATATTTTATTGCCTGTGTTTCAGGATGCTATATTTAATCCGAAATTAATTTTTCTGCGCTCACTAAACAGGTTAAGTCCCTGGTCCCAGGTATTTTCGTTCCTTACGTAAAGCGCATCCCTGTCGGCCTTGCCAACGCTGTAATGTTTATGCTCAAATAACAGTGCAGAAGTTATCACCCTGCCCAGCATGTGCCCAACAGCAGTTAATTCATTATCGCAAAACATGTGTAAATAATCGGGATGATAAATGTATCCGAAACGATTGTAGTAGGCCCTGTCCATTATCGGCAGCGTAATCAATTCGGGTTGTATGCCATCCTGCGTTTTCATTAAAAAATCGACTTTTCCTGTTACTTCCGCAAGCAACAGCGTATCCCAATGGGCAAATGGATAAAAATCGTCGGAGATAACGATAAGCAAATCGCCCGTAGCCATTTTGGCGGCATTGTTTATGGCATCGATAGCCGAACGGTTGGGGTTTGAGGAAAATATAACCTGCTGCGGAAATAATTCAAGGTAACTTATCCTGCTTTCGTCGTCGTCATCCAGCGACAGGATATATTCAACCCCAATATCAGCGCTGTCAATCCACAGCAAGGCTGTTTCAAAGGCCTGCTGCGGGCGGTTACGGCTGGGATGGATTAAACTGATTTTCATAAAATCCGGGTTCGGATTAGTATTGGGGCTATTTAACCCGCAACCCGTTTACCGGGTTATGCAGGTGGTCGCATTTTATTTGATGCTCGTTCCACAGGCTGAATTCGCTGCCGGCATCAATGCTCATAAACGCATCGGGGAAGGGGCCAAGATTTTGAGGGTCGTACCTGAACGGGAATGTTTCAATCAGTTCCCTTTTATATACGCTGCAACCCGACAGGCAATGAGCGGTCGGCTCAAGACTGGTGACGCTGCTGTCAAAATCATAATTATGGAAGCCATGGTAATATAGCCCGCCAATTATTCCCCAGTCCGGGTTTTGCGCATCGAGTCTTGATATCCCATTTTCAAATTTGCTCAGCAGGTCGGCAGGCGAGCAAACATCTGTTTCGATGATTAAAAAGTATGGCAGGCTGGTTTGGGTAAGGTAGACGTCGCGAAGGAAATTAACCGAATCGCACACATTACGTTGAAACTGGCTCACTTTTGGTTCTTCGGGAATATCAAGGTGATAAACGCGAAAATTGAAATAACCTTTTTCTTTAAAGCTGGTTTGCAGGTTATCAAAGTAAGCGTTACCAATAGTATTGTCGACCACAAATACAGGCTGACCGGCCGATACATCAAACAAATTGCTAAAAAACGCTTCATCACAGTAATCCTTCACTTCGTTGGTATAAACTGCTATGAAATATTTAGGCTCCATGTTGCTGTATCAGATTTAAACCGTTTCCTTAGCTTGTTCATTCAGCCACTCAAAATATCCATTCCTGAAATTCGACTGGGTGTTGGCGTGCTCAATAAAATATAACTCTTCTTCGTTCAGCTCACTGTAGCGCAAGTACCAGGGCAGGTGCCTCGCAGTAAAATTACCGGCAATGCGCAGCGCATTAAAATCAGGATGTTCCGGCTTACGCATCAGGCAAAACGTAGTGTCGACCATTGCTTTATAAATATCTTTTTCCAGCTGGTTTACCCAGAATTGTCTTTCCCAGTTTATTGAGCCGGTAAAACAATTCTTATAGCAATCTTCGGGCACGTCATCAATCCTTAAGGCAAGGCCAATCTTTTTTTCGTTGTATTTTAAAATCATCGCCTTCATTACCTCCAAAAAGTCGTCCGGCATTAAAGGGTTAAGTTCCAGGTCCGAATCTGAATAAACGATGTATTCGCTATCTATGCTGCTCAAAAAACCGCTGTTGAACAAACATTCTGCGCCATAATTCTCTTTAAATCTAACCACCTCGTTTTCCCGCAAAGTATCGTACCATTGCAAAAGCGGCGAATAGGTCGAATTATTATCCAATATAACCACATTGGTAAAACCCCGCTGTTTTAAAAACCCGTACATGTTGCGGGTTGAGGTAAGGCGGTTAAAATTATTGAGGATTATGGGTGTATCTTTCATTTTTATATCATGAGGTTCAATCTAATTTCGGCATCTCATGGCAAAAAGAATTAACCACAAAGAGCGCAAAGAAAGCACAGAGAACACTGAGCCTTTCAATCCGACATTTTTTTTCTCTGTGTGCTCCGTGTTTTTCCTCTGTGTCTCTGTGGTTAAACTGCTTCATCCTCTCTAATTTTTGTTATTCCAATACGCATGGTTACAGAAATCAACGTTTTTGCAATAAAGCGAGAGCACTTTTGGCTGCTCGCGGTACGAGCCTATCCAGAACTCGCAGCCCAGCCGTTTGTTATTAAAAGCATCCCATAACTGGAATCGGGGGTTATCATAGTACTGCCTGAAATCGGCAAGCTTCCTTAGGTGCCGGGTTGATGCATACCAAAAATTACCGCAAAAGTGTGGCACCGGCTGCATCTCGCGCCAGTTAACGCCGATGATGTCATATTCCGGCAGCTGTGCAATACAGGTTTCCCAGTTGTCAACCAGTTCGCGCATCATCAGGCGGCGCCATTTGGCCTTGGTAGTATCGCCCGGGTTGCTCACACCCTTGCTGTGCAGGTATAACACAAACCCTTCGTTTTTACGGGCAAAATCCTCTATGGCCAACATAGCGGGCCTTTCAAAATTGGTAAATTCAGCATCATGGAAAATCACATTTATATCCATGTCCAATTCCCCGGCTTTAAAGTATACCCACAACAGGTCATCATCGTTACCCAATAAAGTAAGGTTAATATCGTTAAAGCCGTTTGAGCGCAGCTGCTGCATCGCTTCGGTAAAAACCTGTTTCCAGTTGTGCATGCAGGCGACGTGGAAAAACACTTTTACAAAGGCCCGCAGGTATTGTGCAACAGATATCTTGTAGGCCTGCAGCAACGGGAAATGTTCTTCATAAGTTATCTTTCCGGGCAGTGCCAATAATTTCGGCTGTTGCTTTTGCGAGGTATCGATAACCGCACAGCCCCAGTCCATATCAACCAAAGTGCACTTATATTCAAGGGTATTAAAAAACCGCAGCGCGACTTTCCAAACCGTGCCGTTCCAGTTTTCGCCCTCGTTGTATTCGCTGGCTTCGCGCTGGTGCCAGGCATCCGGCGGGTCGCAGTCATGAATAACAATTACCCCGCCCGGCGAAACACAGGCAAGGGCATTATCTATCTCTTTAAGTACCTGCTCCTCCTCGTGGTCGCCGTCTATAAATATAACATCAAACTTATCGTGGTTGAGCAGAAAGAAATTATCCGGATTCCCCTGGAAAGTAGCACCGGGATAAGGCCCCACGCCTACCTTATAATCGCAGCAGATTTTATCAAAATGGAAGTGCCGCTCTTTAAAGCCAATTTCCAGGTATTTGCGGCCTTTGCGCTGGCTTAAAAGCTGGTTAATTAACTGTGTTTTGTTCATAAAAATTCAGGCAGATTGTTTTGCAGGTATATTCTTCTGTAAAATCACCAGGCTGTCAACCATGCTAATTTTACTGTAGGTCCCCGCTTCGAGCAGTTCGCTAACAAACTTTTTAACCCCGGGAAAATAGTCGGCATAATCATGAAAAGCCACGTACCCACCGGGGATTACCCATTGCGCGAAGTGATTAAAATCCATCGATACGTTTTTATAGTCGTGCAAGCCATCAATCAGCAAAAATGTTACCGGCTGCTCCCATTTTACATTGTACGATTTATCTACAATCACATTCACCGTATCAGATAAACGGGCATTTTCAATATTATTTTTAAACATGGATAACGATGGCGGGAATGTATTTAAGCCGGCATCTTCGGCGCCCAGCTTACCGTCGTGGGTATCAATGGCATTTACCTTTGCATTTAAATTGAAGGTTTTAACAACGCTGGCCAAAAGCACGGTGGCTTTGCCATGATAACTCCCTATCTCAACAATATGATTGGTATTTTCGGTTTCTTTACAGGCTTTCAGGGCTATCCCCATCAGCATATTGGCCTCCGCATCGCTTAGCCAACCCTCTATTTTTCTTATTTTGCTGATAAACGCTTCCGGGGGTTGCGGTTTACGCGCATCGTCGTGCGCGCTATAAATAAGGCCGTTTTTTGCGCTATAATTATTCCCCTGATCCCGTATTAACGTACGGATGTGGTTGTTGTATTTGCGCTCGACCGGGTGCACCCAATAAATATCATTTTTTTGCTGCGCGATTTTAATGTCATCCGCTGTTACCGGAGTTTTAAAACGCACAAAATCATAGCTACTGGGGTTATTTATTACTTCATACCCCAACATACTTACCATTGTTGGCAAAATAACCTCCTCGGTTGCCCATATTTTTGTGCGACCCATAATGTGCTGCAAAAGCTCGTTTTCTTTAAACTGCCTTGTTAAATCGCGTACCGCATCCGCCATAAAAACCGATGACGGCCAGAATGTCCAGTGCACAAATTTACTTTCGCCATCCGGGAAACTGTTTATCAAAGGCTTCCAGAGTTCATACTCGTTGTAAGCCTGTATAGCCACGCGGTTTGTAGTATTGTCGGCCAAAACCCGTTCACGGTTACTCGACAACATGCCGATACCCGGCACTGATGTTAACGATTTTGCCAAAAACGAAGCATAGCCGCCACGTACCATCAGTTGGTCCGAATCGACAATGGTAAACGTATCAAACTCAAAATTTGCCAGTGCAAATTCCATGCACATAAGCGCAAATTTGTGCAGGTAGCCCCACTTAAGCGGCACAGCATTTGGGTAAATAACTGCACCGAATTTCTCAAACGGGAAATCGCTTTTAAGCAGGTTATAGTTTGTGCCGCCGTTATATAATATTATCGGCGAAACAGGGTCGTGGTAACGCAGGTTTTTTACAAGGTCAATTACGC
The DNA here is from genome assembly GCA_040003105.1 of Mucilaginibacter sp. GTDB lineage: Bacteria > Bacteroidota > Bacteroidia > Sphingobacteriales > Sphingobacteriaceae > Mucilaginibacter. The sequence continues at coordinate 7,271 of JBDUDE010000167.1, forward strand.
ATTCAATTTCCTCGTGCACCAGGCAGGCGTAAACGTTTCTTAAAGGCTTTACAGCCGGGGCCCGGTTGGGCTGTTCGTTTAAATACCAAAAAGGTTTTTGTGGGTTATAGAGGTTACCGTTTTGGTAACATTCCCAATCCTCTCCCAGGGTTTCGCGTATCTTTTCAACCTGGTACGGGTGCCACCACGCGCCTTCAGTTTTTTTGGGGCTCACGTTACGGTCATGGATCATGTGCACCGCGATAGATGAATCGTGCAATACGCATACTTTATCCGCCGTTGTGCTCCAAACAAAAAGGCCGTCCATGCCCACATTAATATCGGCAAACCGGTGCAACACCCAGAATTTCTTCTGATAACACAACGAACTGCCAATCAGCCAAACGCGCTGGTCGTCCGGGTAAATATACTCGTGGGCGCGGTTAAGCCGCACATCGTAATACAACAACCTGTTAATGCCGCAAACCTGTATTTTGGCGTTTTGCAGCGCCTCTACCTGGTATTCCAGGCGGCGGTCGGCATACCAGTCGTCATCGTCCCAGTTGGCAATAATTTCGCCGCGGGCAAGCTCACAAGCCATGTTAAGCTTGGCCCCCAGGGTAATTTTACTGTGCAGCCGGATGTAGCGAATATTTTCCGCTTCCGGTATAAGGTCGTCAACGGGTTGCTCCCCGTCGTCAATAATAATTAGTTCTTTAGGTTGATAGGCCTGCCTCAGGAAATACCGGATAGCATGAGGTACAAATTCCCTCCGGTTGTAGGTAGGCATTATGCAGGATACGAGGGGCAGTTTTGTTTCCAGGGCTACTGATTGTGTTATTAAGTTGATGTGAGGGGAATTGCAGCTCACCCTCTTTACCGCTTGCGGTAGAGAGGGTCGACCAGCGAAGCGAGGTCGGGGTGAGTCAATACGGCGGACATTAGCGCCAATGCAGTTGCGTTAACGCCGCTTCCAGAGGACTCACCCGGTCATTGCTTCGCTCGACCTGC
>JBDUDE010000994.1:0-2475 GCA_040003105.1 Mucilaginibacter sp.
GCAATATCATTTTTAAGGCCGAGAACCTGTGATGCCTCCAGCATAAGGTACGCGGTTTCTACATTGTGGCCGTAAGAAACATGGTCGAGCCCATGATGCTTTTTGATGACAGCGTCGGACGAGTCCCGGAAAGATACCCGCGTCCAATCCGGCTTAAAAAACAGGATAAGGTTACCGTTTTGGTTGGTGATGGTATCGCGTACCAATAAAAGCAGCTCGTTCAACCGGGTTCGCACCAGCGCATCTGGCCAAACCTGGTAAAGCTGGGTAAGCGCTTCAAGCAAGTGAATAGACGAGTTTTGATCCTTATAACCTAACTCAGATGTTGAATTGATATCGGCAGGCCTTATAATGGGTCTACCATCGCGTTCCATGTGTTGGTAGTAACCTTTATAAACCGGGTCGTGGCTACGTTTTTCGAGCCACCAAAAGCTCTTTTTTGCCAGGTTGAGGGCGCTGGTATCCCCCGATGCCTCATAATAAGTCGCAAGCGCATAAATGGCAAACGAATTTCCATAGGCTTCTTTCGGCGCGAAGCTACCTTTTTTTACATTGCCCTGCCTGTCGGTATAAGTGTAGAAGCCGCCATATTGTTTATCCCACAAAACATCCCTTAAAAATTCAAAGCCGTGGTGTGCGCTTTTTAAATAATAACCGGCTTGCGGAAATAGTTCTGCCGCTTTGCTATTGCTCCAAACGTGCCTTGCCTGGGTAACTATCATTTTGTCCTGGCTGCCAACCGGCTTAAAATCGTAACTGAACGAGCTCAAAAAGCCACCATACGCCGTATCAACCGACCGCGGATACCATGGCTTAAGCAACTTATCAACCATTGATAATCGCATTTCCGCAGCAATCTTCATTTTGTCGCTGCGCCTGTTTTGTGCGAAACAAGCTAGGGTAGTGCCTGTAAATAATATAAACAGGGCAATTTTATAAATACCGGTGCTTTTCATGCGATTACTTATGTTTATTCAACACATGGTCGGCTGCCAAAATCAAAAACAGGTAGTCGGACGTTCCGCCACCCAGCACATATTCGCCCTGCTGCCACAGGTAGGGCCAGTTCAGCAACTCGGGGAAATCAGGCCGGATAAGCGCTGTGCCCGAGGTGATGCCGCCGGGAATATACGAGCGGTCGGCCCGGTTGAAGCCATAAGCCGTAACCATCGACTTTGAGCCAACACCCGACACAAACGAAGCCGTATTTGAACCGGGATGGCAACCCAGAATAAAATCGATAGCATGCAGCATATAAGTATCGCTAAATACCGAAGGGAAGCTGGCGTACAAAAAGTACTGCCTGTACCCAAAGTTTTGTATGCCCCAGCCCGCGCCCCAAATATTCGGCTCGTAGGGTACGCCGTAAGGTGTTTTGGCGCCCTGGTCCTGTATCCGTTTGTACAGCTTTTTAACCGCTTCGGTAATGGCATCAGTATACGCTTTATCATTAACCAGGCTGATGGTGCGGCCAACCAACCAGCCTGTGTTATCAATGTTCCGGGTTATAGCTTCGGTGTTTTTAACAAGGTAGTCGCTATAGGTTTTGTCTTTTGTGGTAATCAGCAATTCAACAGCCAGCGCTATACGGTGCGATGGGTTTTGATCCGCCGATGTTTTCCAAACTTCCTCAGCAATTTGCAGGCACTGCGCAGCCAGCGTGTCGTTATACCCTTTCATCACCCGGCTTGCAGCGGCTAATGCCGAGGCAGTTTCCAACGAGCGCCTTGGGTTGTCTTCGGTAAAAACCCAACGGTCATCAGCCGGGGCGGGCTGGTTTAAAATGGGGTTAGCGTTAACCGCATTGGTTATAAATGGTTTGTTGTCGGTTATATTGGCGGCATCGCCCAATATAGTGTATTGTCGTATGGTGGGTTCAATTATCCCCCGGTAAAACCTGCCCATGGCCTGGTAGCCGCCGGTTATTGAAAGTAGGCCATGTTCAATCTGCTGCAAAATATCCGGCTTGCCGTCGGGCTGATGAATCTCTACCGTATGGTTTGTTTGGTCGATGGTAGTGTTATCATACTTCACATCAAATTCCTCGTAAGCCAAAGTTAAGCCATGCACTGTTTCCGCCTGCGATTCCACCCGCAAATCAAAATCACCTGCATCGTGCCATGCGCCGCGGTTTAAAAACGGCACATTGTCGCCCGCTTTGTATTTGTTAAGGGTGCTGTGCCCCTGTATATAACCATCGAAATGGTTGGAATCGGTCGACGCCATGCGGGCATCATCCATATGGCACAGGCCATGCCAAACCCTGTATTTTTCGTTTACCCGCATGTGGCACATTTGCGCCGGCAAAAAGTAGGAGAGGGTAGGCTGCCATACATCGTTTTTAAAAACGTCGGCACTTACCTGGAATGGCTCAGTTTGGTAGGCACCATAACGTACTACGTACATACCTGGCTTTGTGATTTTTGTAAAATCGAACTGCAAATAATGATAACGCAGGAAATCGCCCCAAACAGT
>JBDUDE010001006.1:0-2475 GCA_040003105.1 Mucilaginibacter sp.
CATTCGATCAGCAGAAGCTGGCGGCGGCGCTTTCAACAGCAACAGGCAAGCAATATACCGCATCTATGCTGCCTTTTACCAGCATCAGCTTTTCTGCCGATGGCAAAGCCATTATTTTTTCGGCTGATGGCAAGCAATGGAAAGCCGACCTTGGCTCATACGCCGTAACCGAAGATAGCTCAACAGTGGCTGAACCACGAGGCGGCGGCGGAAGACGCGGCGGCAGAGGTGGCGCTGGTGGCGTAAACCTATCGCCCGATGGCAAAAAAGGCGCTTTCATTCGCGACTGGAACCTTTGGGTGCGCGATATGGAAACCAAAAAAGAAACCCAGCTGACTACCGACGGGGTTAAAGATTATGGCTATGCCACAGATAACGCCGGCTGGAAACACAGCGATAATGCAATTTTGATATGGTCGTCCGACTCAAAAAAGATTGCCACTTTTAAAGATGACCAGCGCAAGGTTAGCGATATGTACCTGGTTACCACCAACGTAGGTAAACCAACCCTTAAAGAATGGAAATACCCGCTGCCTGGTGGCGAGATACCGATGATTCAGCGCTGTATCATAGACGTTGAAAATGCAAAAGTAGTGATGACCAAAGTTGCGCCCGATCCGCACCGCGCTACCCTGAGCGACGACATCGCCAGCAGTGGTACAATGGATGACATTTACTTCAGCTCAGATAATTCGAAAATTGCTTTCGTATCAACATCGCGCGACCATAAAAACGAAAAAGTGCGCATTGCTGACGCTGCTACCGGTGATGTGCGCGAAGTTTTTGAAGAAACCGTAAAAACACAGTTTGAATCGGGCCACGGTGGCATTAACTGGCGCTATTTGGATAAATCGAACGAAATTATCTGGTTTTCGGAACGCGATAACTGGGGACACCTTTATTTGTATGACGCCACCACCGGCAAGGTTAAAAACCAAATTACCACAGGCGATTTCCTGGTTACCCGCATTTTAAAGATTGACGAAAAAGCCCGCATGATTTATTTCACGGCTGATGACCGCCAGGCGGAGAACCCATATTTTGCGCAGTTTTGCAAAATCGGATTCGATGGTAAGCACTTTGCTAACCTTACCCCCGAAGCAGGCAATCACAACGTTACGTTATCGCCAAACGGCAATTATTTTGTTGACAGTTACTCGAAGCCTGATGTGCCGCCTGTTACCGTGCTGCGCGATTTGAACGGCAAAATGATCACCACTTTAGAGAAAGCTGATGTATCAAGGTTAATGGCCACCGGCTGGAAACCGTTGACCACCTTCTCTGTTAAAGCGCACGATGGCAAAACCGATATCTATGGTTTAATGATAACTCCCTCCAAGCTCGAACCGAATAAGAAATATCCAATTATCGATTATATCTACCCTGGCCCACAGGGCGGTAGCGTGGGCAGCTGGTCGTTCGCAGCCTCGAGGGGCGACGGGCAGGCACTTGCCGAACTGGGCTTTATAGTGGTTGAAGTTGAAGGCACCAGCAACCCGCTTCGCTCGAAAAGCTTTCACGACATGAGCTACGGCAACATGGCCGAAAACACTTTGCCCGACCAGATAACCGCTATCCGCCAACTGGCCGCAAAATACGGCTATATGGATACCACCCGCGTAGGTATCTGGGGGCACTCGGGCGGCGGCTTTGCAACTGCCGGGGCTATGTTCCGTTATCCTGAATTCTTTAAAGTTGGTATATCAGAATCGGGCAACCACGAAAACCTTAACTACGAGGATGACTGGGGCGAACGCTATAATGGTTTAGTAACCAATGCTGATTATGCTGCCCAGGCCAACCAAAACCTGGCAAAAAACCTGAAAGGTAAACTGATGCTGGCCCATGGATTATTAGACGATAACGTTCCGCCTTATAACACCCTATTGGTTGTTGAAGCACTGGAAAAAGCCGGCAAGGATTATGATTTGGTAGTGTTTCCTAACAGTCCGCATGGTTATGGCCAGTACTCGCCGTACATGATGCGCCGCCGCTGGGATTATTTTGTAAAAAACCTGCTTGGTGTTGAGCCGCCGCACGAATATCAGCTAAAAGCTAAGAGCGATCCACGCAACATTGGGGAGAGATAGAATTTTTATACCTGTACCTTTATGTGGCCTGCCCCGTTTTGGAGCAGGCTTTTTTGTGGGACGATGTTGAATGATCCTTAAAGAGCTCCAGCGCATTCGCTCTTCGGAAAACTGTACGTGAAGCTAGGATCCGTCAACAATAAATTGACGCGATGCAAGTTTGGAGTCGAAAGCTGCCGGTGAACAAACACAGAGGGGGGTTGACAGGGTTGACACAATTCCGGGTTTATAACGAATCAAGTTGCAGTTAATCAGTTAGTTAGCAAAAAAAAAGAGGCAAAGCGTGAAAATAGCAGCAATTAATACATTTAACTGATAATCAATAAATTTAAATCGAGTAGGAAAGTAGGGATTAGTTCCCTACTTGTCCTCTCACACCACCGTA
>JBDUDE010000650.1:0-8256 GCA_040003105.1 Mucilaginibacter sp.
TGATAACATCATCAAAACAGATGTTGATTGTGTTAAAGACAGCTCAGCAGATTTTGTATCACTATAAACAATATACGCCTACCCAACCAACCGGCTTTGCATATTGCAAGCCGGTTTTTTGTTGCCAAATTTTGCGGAAGCTTTAAACAGTTTCATCCGTAATAGGGTGCGGGCTATCATGAAACTTTCCTGACTTGTAGAATATACGCATCAAACTCGGCAATACAATTAGCAGCAGCGGCAACGCCGCCAAAAAACCGCCAATTACAGCAATGGCCAAAGGCTGATGTAATTGCGCCCCTGCGCCTATTCCCAAGGCGAGCGGTGTTAAGGCGATGATAGCCCCTAAAGCGGTCATTAACTTAGGGCGCAGGCGGGTTGATATAGAATAGATAATAGCCTCATCAACGCTCTTTTCACGGGCGCTTTCCCTAAACTGCAAAAAAGTGAATATCGCATTTTCGCCAATTATTCCTACTATCATTATCAGGCCCGTGTAACTACCCACATTAAGTGGTGTATTAGTTATAAATAAAGCAAGGAAGCTGCCGGCAATGCCTAAAACAGCCATCACCAATATCAAAAACGCAATCCTGAACTGTTTGAAAAGGAAAAGTATTACGCCAAACACCAGCAAGCTTGACGTAATAAGGATAATCAACAATTCTTTAAACGACTGCTGCTGCTCTGCATAAGCGCCGCCATATTCAATATGATAGCCCCTTGGTATATTTATTTTTTGGGCGATGTTTTTTTGGATGGCCGGTATAACGGTACCCAAATCGCTGTTCTCGAGGCGGGCGGTTATTACGCCCATTGATTGCAAGTCCTGGCGGTTTATTTCTGCATCCCCGGCTTTAATGTCAACCGTAGCCAGCTGGCTGATGGGTATCAGCCGCCCGTTACTTAAAAAAATGTCAAGATTTTTTATTGCAGCTATATTTAATGCCCGGTTACCAGGATACACCATACGTATAGGCGCCAGCTGTTGGGTTTCGTACAAATTACCAACAACGTTGCCATCAAGCGAGGTTTGCGCCTGTAATTGCAAACTGTTAGGTGTGATATTATATTGCGCAAGCTTGGTGTAATTAGGCACAATACTAACCGATGGTCCCGCAATAACAATTCCGTCAAAAACATCGGCGGTCCCTTTTACAGCGGTAACTTCAGCAGCAACTTGTTTCGAAAGCTTTTGGAGCATCTGCTGGTCATCGCCAAACACCTTAATTTCAATTGGCTGGGTCGAGCTCATTAAATCGCCAAGCATATCCGTTATAACCTGCCCAAAATCGACCCTTAATGCCGGTTGTGTTTTTTCAATCCCGGCCCTTATATCGCTGGTAACTTCTTCAGTTGTTTTTGCATGGTCTTTTTTAAGTTGTATCAGGTAATCACCTGTATTTGGTTCTGTAATAAAAAAGCCCATTTGGGTACCGGTCCTGCGCGAATAAGCCTCCACATCAGGGTGCTTACTGATAATTTTTTCAATTTCACGCAGCATCCTGTCGGTTTCTTCAAGCGAGGTTCCGGGCGGAGAGCTGTAGTCAAGTACGATGCTCCCCTCGTCCATTTCTGGCAGGAAACCTGTTTGCAGCCTTCCCGGTATGAAAACAATAATGCCAATGAAGGCCAGCATAATAATTATACTTACAAAAGGGCGTAGTATAAAAAAGGATACCCATGGTTGTCTTTTTACTTCATGAGTTTCTTCTCTTGCCGTTGTTGAGTTGCTGGTATGATTCCGGGTAAGGAAAAGGTATATAACAGGCAAACCTATCCAGGTTACAAAAAACGAGCAAACAAGTGTAATAATCATGGTGTTGGTCATGACTTTAAAATACGCGCCGGCTACGCCCGTCATCAATAAAAACGGAACAAAAATTACTATCGTGCTTATAGACGACCCTACCATCGCCGGGAAAAGATAGTCAATGGCCTTTTTTAACAGCTTACTGGTTGGCTCTGTTGGGTGCTCCTCGTGGGTGCGGTGTATTTGCTCAACAACAACTATGGCATCATCTATTATTAAACCTATAGCGGCCGCTATAGCACCCAGCGTCATAATGTTGAAGGTATAACCGTTGATGTAAAGAACGATAAGCGTAAGCCCAAGCGTTACAGGTATGGTTATTAATATAGTAGCGCTTGCCTTTAATGAACGCAGAAAAATTATAGCAACTATAATTGCCAGCAGTAGCCCTATCCAAACACTATCGGTAACACTTTTAACAGAATCATTAACAAAATCAGCCTGAACGTAGTAAGGCTTTATGGTTACATCTTTAGGCAGTATTTTTTGAAGCGCAGCAATTTTTGCAGTAATATCTGTCGAAAGGGTTACTAAATTGGCGTTAGGCTGTTTAATAACTGCTATCAAAACCCCATCGTGCCCATTAGCATTTATCTTGGTATACTCAATTCCTTCATTTATTTGAATAGATGCTATATCTTTTAATTGTATAACGCGTTTGCTGTTATTGCTTACCACTATATTTTCTAACTGGTCCTTAGCTGTCACCGTTGCATCGGTTACGGTTAAGTAAAGCATTTTATAGTCGGAAAGGTACCCTTCAGATTTAATGAAATTTGTTTGGCTAAGCGCATTGCTTATCATATCGGGCGTTAAGGAAAGCGCCGTCATTTTTTGCTGGTTGAGCACCAGCCAGTATTCCTTTGTTTTACCGCCGATGACCCTTATTTCCGAAACGCCGCTAACCTGCGATAAAAACGGTTTTACTGTAAAAGTTGCAAGTTGCTTTAGTTCGATAGGAGACCGTTCATGGCTTTCGAGCGTATACCCGCTAACAGGCAATATCGAGGGGTTCATCTTCTCTACCGATATGTTCACATCGGGTGGTAAGCTGTTTTGTATTTTGCTTATTTGTGATTCTATTTGCTGCTTACTAAGGTCGATATCTGCACTCCAGTCCATATACGCAGAAATTTCAGCACTGCCACGGCTGGTGGTACTGCGTACCATTTGTAAATTCGGCACCTGCTTTATGGCGTTTTCCAACGGTTTTGTCACCGTTATCATCATTTTATTAACCGGCTGCAGCCCTGCATCAGCAATAACTTTTATTTTAGGGAAGGTTATCTCAGGGAAAAGCGAGGTTTGCAATTTGGTGTACGAAAAAACGCCGCCCATTAAAATGAGCGACAGCACCATCATCAACGGCTTACGGTAAAAAATAAAAAAGTTCTCAACCTTGTTTACTGTTTTGCCCATTATTGCACAATTTTAACTTTAGCCGTATCAGCCAGACCATAATTACCGCTTATAATAATTTTATCCTGACCGTTAAACCTGGGCGACAGTATCTCAACCCGGTCTCCGCTTTCAATTCCTTTTGTAACAGGTGTTTTAACAGCCGTGTTTGCGTTTATTAGCTTCATTACCCAAAATTCAGTTTGCGTTTCGTTTGACAGCAATGCTGATTTTGGCAGCGACACCGTATTTGCTTTCGCCGATTTAACGATGCGGGCCCTTGCAACCAGGTTCTCGGGTATGGCAACATCTGTATTTACTCTGATTACTACGCCCTGGGTTTGCGAAAGCGTATCAACTGTTGGCATAAATGATGCTACCTTGCCGGCCAGTTTTGTTCCGTCAGGCAGTGTAAGCTGTACATCCTGGCTGGTTTTTAAACTACTTCGCATTTCGTAAGGCAGCTGCATTATAAAGGCAAAACTTCCCCTGTCGCTTATTATTGCCAATTGCTCGCCGTCCTGTACATAATCGCCAACCTGGTGGCTAAGCTGCGTTATGTAGCCATGTTCAGACGCCTTTATTTTATTTACCCCCGAAAATTTGAAGGTGGTATCAAGCACGTTTATGCTGTTGCCAATGCTTTGCGCTTCCTTGGTTTTTATAGTGAATAATACCTGGCCTTTATTTACATAATGGCCAATTTGTGCGTTAACAGTTTGTAAGTAACCAATAGCGTTTGCCTTCACATAGTTTTTTTGCAGAAACGATGAGGTGGCGTTTAACTCCGTGTAATTTACCAGTGAGCTTTCATCTATTGTAGTTACCTTAACCGGCGTTTCGGTAGCTGCGGGCGCTGCATCTTCAGCGGCCGGTGCAGCGCCGCCCCTGCACGATGCAAAAAGAAGCGCCATCGCTGCAAACCATAAAATATTTTTGGAACAGGGATATGACGGATAAAGCTTTTTCATTTTATTTATTCCAGTAATTTAATTGATTGATAAGCTGCAGCCTGCTTATAGTGGTCTGTGTTAACAGGTTTTGGATGGTAAAATAATTATTAACCGCCAGTATCAGGTCAGCAATTTTAACATCGCCTGTTTGTAAAAGTTGAGTATCGACCTTAATCAGGCTCTCGGCATATTTCATTTGGTCTTTTATCTGGGCCAGCAAACTCTCGTTTTCATTAATCTGCTGGTTAAGCTGATTAATTTGCTGTTTATACTGCGTGGTAAAAAAAGCTTTGTAATTCAAGCGGGTATCTTCTTCCAGCTTAAGTTTTTTGTACTGAAGTTTGCGTTGACCCCCGTCGTAAATGGGCATTGCAACGGTAAACCCAAAGCTGGTGCCAAAATTCCGGGCCGGTTGCACAAAGTCGGTATTGTAACCACCATCGGCAAAAATATTTGCCTTGGGCCTGTAACTGTAATCAACCAGGCTGCGCGAGTTAATTAATCTTAGGCTATCCAGCCTGTATTGTTTAAAAAATATGCTGTTATACGTATCGGGCGCAACCGAACGCTGAATACCCGGCTCACTTAACTCCGTATAACTCGTGTCGGCAATGCCTGTAACGTAATTCAATGTTGCAAAATCATTTTTATACTGCAGGCGCGCTTGCAGCAACTGTAACTGCGCTTGCTTCAATGTTACTAAAAACGCCAAATATTCGCTTTGTTTATAAACATTTGAGCGCGTTAGCTTTTTTAGCAAATCCTCCTCGTCCGATAGCAGCTTAACAACTTCGGTATTAAATTTTACCTGTTGCAAGCTGCCATAGGCAGTAATATATTGGCCGGTAACGGTTTTCTTCAGGTCCTGCTCTGACAACTTGCCGGCATTAATCAGCGAGTCGCGTTGAAAAGCTATTGATGCAAGCTGGGCATTGACGTAGCCCTTACCAATAATTTGCTGATTAACCCCTAATAAAGCGTTGAATGTTTGAACGTTGGTTATAGCGCCTGCATAACCAAAACCATGTATAACCGGCGCAAAATATCCGGCGCTGTTCAAATTCACCTGCGGCCTATAGCCGGCACGAAGCCTAAGACTATCCAACTGGCCTGAATTTATTTGGTTACGCAAATCTTTAAGTAGCGGACTATTACTTTTCGCGGTTTCTAAAAAATGGTCGAGCGTGTTGGTTTGCGCAAAGGCGGCGGCACAAACAAAAAGGCTTAAAATAATGCTGAAAAGCAATTTCATTAAGGTATCAGTAAGAGTATTCAGGTAGCTAAAATAGGGTATAATTCTGAATTAATTTGGGACGGACGGTTTAATTTACACGGATGATGAAAGCTGTGGTTAGGTTTTGAAAACTGTTTTTTAAATTTAATTCCTTAAATTTGATATATTATTAACCGGTGCATTATGACAACTATAACATTGGAAATACCAGATAGTGCGACAGTCGACGTATCTAATTTTGTGAAAGAAAAAGGTGGCAACATATTAAATATGCATTCTGATGAAGAGGGTGTATCCGAAACCGAAATGGAACTCATGAAAAGAGGCCTAAAAGAGGCACTCCTGATCAAAGAGGGGAAAATTAAATCTATTCCTTTTTCTGAACTGTGGAATGATTAACAAAGTTGAGGTTGCCCCTGAGTTTAAAAGAGATATAAAACCCCTGGTAAAAAATACCATACGCTCAAGAAATCGATAGAAGATCTGCAGGAAAAACTTATAAAAAACCCTTACCTGGGTGATTCATATGGAAGCAATGTGTACAAAGTCAGGCTGGCAGATGCTGGTAAGGGCTCTGGTAAGAGCGGGGGCTTCAGGGTATTGTATTATCATTTATCGAAAACAACTGAAGGCATTACCATATTATTGACAAACATTTATAATAAATCGGAAATCGATACTATAAAGAAAATTGACGCAGTTAAGCAACTGGAAAGTGTTATAAAAGAATACAAGGAAAGCAGAGGATTAATTTAAAACTACGGTTAAAATATCACCTCGAAAACATGATAACCCTGCTTATAAAAATACTCCAGTTTAAACCCAAAACTTTCACATATCTGCCTTGAGATAGTTAACCCTAAGCCACTCCCTTCAGAGTGCGACGATTTATGAAAACGGGTAAATATTTTTTCGCCGGATAATGGTTCCGCCTCACCTGTGTTTTGGATGATAAGGCCTTCATTATCCAGGCTAATGATAATTTCGCCGCCAATATGGTTATGCCTTATTGCGTTGCTGATAAGGTTGCTTAACAATATTTCTGTAAGATACCGGCTGGCGTAAATTTCTTTGTTATTAAGGTTGCAGGTTATTTTTAACTCTTTATCACTAAAAATCTCCTCAAACTGGCTTGTCATCTCTTCAATTAAATCAAGCAGGTTTAATTGCTGACTATCGTGCATTAGTTTGTTCTCAATTTTTACAAGCAGCAGCAACGATTGGTTTAACCTGCTTAACCTTGATGCCGCGGTGTACAAATCATTCAATAGCTTGCTTTGCTGGTCGCTAAAGTTTTCGGTTTGTATCAGGGTATCCAATTTCGAGTTGATAACGGCGATAGGCGTAAGCAATTCGTGCGAGGCGTTTTCGGTAAAAGTTTTCAGGTCGCCATAATCATGCTTGGCCCTTCCCGCCATATCAACCACAGCTTTGTTAAGTTCGTTAAATTCATCTATGGATGTATTTACCTGCGGAATTTCGTGCTTGTCAGCAATGTTAAACAATCGCAGCTCGCCCATAATATTATAAAATGGCTGCCATAGGCGGTTTAATATCAACCGGTTGGTTAAATATAAAACCAGTAGCAGCAGCAATATCACCCCTATCGTTATGGTAAATATCAGGCGGATAAGGTCTTCCGTCTCCACTTTTGATACGATGACGAGTATTTTATAGTAATTATTACCCACCGTAACCGAGCTTATCAGCCCCCGGCCTGCCTCGTATTCGCCACCAGGGTGGTGCCGATGGCGGCCCCCAAATTTTTTATAATATTCGGTGTTTATAAATTCACGTTTAACCGAACCGGGGTTGGCCGACGTGAAAGTTATATGCTGGTCGTTCGATTCAAAGGTTTGCGGCAATTCGTGGTTAAGCTTTACATAGTCGAAAATTTCCCGTTCCTCCACCAGCAAATCCTTATCTTTTATGCCCGTTAAAATATAGCTGATGGCCTGGTAATAAATAATGCCGGTTATCAGCATCACAATTATGGTGGTAATAAGGTTTACCCGGTTGTATTTGGTAAGCAGCTTCATTTATCGGTAAACTTATAACCCATCCCGTAGGCTGCCTGTATGTAATCTGTGCAACCGGCTTCCATTAACTTTTTGCGGATGTTTTTTATGTGCGAATAAATAAAATCAAAGTTGTTGGCCATATCGATACCATCGCCCCATAAGTGCTCGGCAATGGCGTTTTTTGATACCACTTTACCCTTGTTGGCAATAAAATAAAGCAACAAAGCAAATTCCTTGCGGGTAAACTTAATTTGTGTGTTATCAACTTTAACCTCTTTTGCCTGCAGGTCGATAGTAATTTCATTAAACACCAGTAAATTGCTGCCATTGTAACTTTTTCGCCTGATAATGGCCGATACCCTTGCCTTCAGCTCCGATAAATGAAAAGGTTTTACCAGGTAATCATCAGCACCTATGTTTAATCCTTCAAGCCGGTCATCCAGCGAATTTTTGGCAGATATGATAAGCACTCCATCCGGTTGGTTGTTGTCCTTTAAACTCTTAAGTATTTCTATGCCGTTACCGCCGGGCAGGCTAATGTCCAGCAGTATGCAGTCATACCGGTACATATTTACTTTGGCCAGTGCACTTTGGTACGTTGCCGCAGTTTCGCAAATATTCCCTGCTTCGGTAAAATATTCTTCAATACTTTCCCGCAGGCCTTCTTCGTCTTCAACAATCAGTATTTTCAAAACGTAATTTTTCTGCTAAAGATAACCGCTGATTTTGGATGATTTCTGTTTTATTTTGATTTCACCGATTTTAACCGCTGACTTAGCTGATTACGTTGATTTCGCTGATTCTTATCTTAACCGTCCAATTTTAAATAGGTTTAGT
>JBDUDE010000411.1:0-8251 GCA_040003105.1 Mucilaginibacter sp.
GACATAAATGTACTTTTTAGTAATTAGGTTCAATAACAAATGGGATAATAAGGACAGCACAAAGGGCGCTGTATAAGTTAAAGCCGCAGTAAGCAAAGATGCAGCGGCAGAGGGGGGCGCTAATAATGTACTTGCCACAACACCGGAGGTAAATATTTTACCAGTATCAACAACGGCAGTACTTAGCGAGTCAAGAGACATTTAAACAGGCATAGAAATAAGGTTAAACGGTTAGTTAATCAAAAGCCAGGGGAGGCATAAAACCCCGTAGCTGCAAAGCCCATCCGAACCACAAAGAAGAAGAAATTGAGGAAGGGAGAAGGGCAGTGCAATAAACGGGGGGCAGTGAGTTTTTTGATGTAAGGTCAGATAGATGTAGCTAACTAAGCAAAAGTTAGAGGCCTGTTTTTGTTTGTGAAAGAGCCAACTTGTTTTCTACGTAGAAAGACATTCCCAAACCGCCATCCGGCAAAGTGCTTATCCAAGTACACATAAAGGTTTTTAAAACTTGTAACCTTGTGATACTTGATAAATTTAACGCTATCAACCTTTATGATAACGTTATAAAAGGGAGCGGGCATTTTTAGGAATTAGACCCGCCAAGCCACACGAGGGCAGCAACGGCAACACCAGCAATTAAAGCGCCTTTTTTAAAGGTCGGAGAGATTGCCGGAAAGATAGAGCCGAAATTAGAAATTTCAGCTTCACGCCGTTTAGTCAAATCATTATTTACTACTAAGTTACCGGACTTATCGTGCCACTTGTTATATAATCGCATTTGTGCGAAAACGGCATCGGTATTAAGCGCGGAAACGTTGTAAGTAGCAATGATTTTAGAAAGGGCGCCGGATCCAACATTATAACCGAAATCAATAAAGCTATCAAAGCCATTTTGTGTAAGCTTTTGAACGCAATCACGGTTAATTTGTATTTCCAGCGGGGACACGTCAGCAGCAAGCATAACAGTCGCTTGTGTCTTCGTAACGGTAGCGGTAAGCAGATAGGACTCCGAAGCGCCTATCTGATGACCGTAACCGATAGAATGCAGGACGGTATCACCCGATTTACCATCCTGATAGGCTTTCGCCGAAAACGATTCGTAGTTTTTAATACGCTCGATTTGAGCGGCCGAGGTTTTGAAAGCCATAGTAGTAAGAGTTAGAATTAATGCGAGAGTACCGAGTAACCTTTTCATTGAAATTTTTGTTAAGACTTAATTGTTTGTAATCCGCTAAAGCGGCTAAAGGCACGAAAATTTCACTTTGAGGACAAAAGTAAACTTGTTTATCTACGGAATCAGTAACGCAATAGCTTACTGTTCCACTAACACAATCTACAACACTCACATTAACGAAAGAACCTCTTTTAATCTTTAATAAGGCCGGTTGTCCCGGCGATAGTTTCAGAGGTTTTGCGATGATTGATAATTTTGACATCTGCCATAAATTTTGAACCTAATTTATACAATATCAATTCAATAGCTTTAATTTCGAGCCGGAAGCGCCTTTCATAGGCTATTTGCTTCGTTTTACCGGCATCGTTTTTCATTTGCTTCAAATAAAAATTGTACGAAAAAAGCTTCGTTACATAAAGTTTTTCTAAATACTTCAACAAAACGCGTTTGTCAGATTTAGACATAGTTAAAGCTTTGGGGTTAGGTTTTTCCATAGCATAAAGGTAATTTATATAAAGTAGAATCACTTACTTATTCAAGTTGCCGCTTGACATACTTACAGCCGTGAACGACTATAAAGACAATAGCAGCAACATCAAGAGCGGCAAAGAGCCAGGCAGGGGGGAAAGAACAAAGTGCTTTAAAAGTTTCCATAAAGATTAAGGATTTAAAAGTGAATCAATCATATCAGAAGATTGTGAATCATAAATCATCAATTGACGATTTAAATCACAAATTACATCACGCTGAATTTCAATTTCGTGATGCAAATGGAAAATGCGGTTCTGTAGAATAGCCTCATTTTTATTAGCCGTCTTAATATTTTGGTAAACCAAAAAAACAGACAGCACAAGCAAGCAGCTAATTAATAAAAGCATAGTTTTATATTGATGAAAGGTCGATTAAATAATTGTTAGGAAACGTAAATTTTAATCAGGTCGTCGGGATGCATGCCAACCGGAGTAAGTCTACCGGAAGAAGTAACAACCCAACAACACAATAAAGTACTATCTTTTGAGGTAATTTCATCAACCTCAAGAACACCCACAAAGGGTTCAATCATAACCTTATCACCAACGATAAGTAATGAAGCTTTTTTTATGGTAATCATTCAAATTCAATATTAGCAAGGTCACCATAAATAAGAGCACGATTAGGGTCGTTAGGAACGACACAAGCAGAAATAAAAGAGCCTTTTACATTTACCTGCAAACAGGCAGTTTGAGAACAAGCATCGGGGTTAAGCGATGATAAGTCAGTGACTACCTTAGTTAATAAGGTAAGGTCAGCAATAGAAATGTTAAATTTCATAAAAGTTTAATAATTAAATTAATAAAACCGGTTAATTAAAGTATAGGGAAAGGAAATCCCAAAACGGGATAGGAAACACAAAGCTTACGAAGGCTTTGTGTTTCGATATAATTAAAAAATAAAATAGTATTTCTTTAATAAAATACGGCTACCATGTTCAAGGATAGCCGTTAGGCAATAGGGCAGGAAAAAATAACATTACTTAACATAATGTTAATTATGAGAAAGGTCTTGGCGTAGTAGTTAATTCTTTGATTTACTGGTAGTTATGAAAATACTCTTTGCGCTTAGTTGTGCAATTGGAATACTATTATTTCCGGGGTGTTTTTATTTACACTAAGTTTAATTTTACTTAGTATGAGAAATTTGAATTCATTGGTTAGCTTTGTTAACCTAATTTAATTGTTAATTAATGATTCATTTCTCGTTAACTCGCACATCTTCGTATTTATTAAACGAGGGCGATGTTTTTATCTTCCGTGGTGGCTCGCAGCACGTTTATAGGGTCTATATGATTACTGAAACGTTCGTGCATGCCATGTCGGAAACTGAACGGTTTATCCGTCTCAATCGTGCAATTGTGGCCGCTCCTGATTATGTTTATCTTGCTGCTTCGTCCTCCCCGGATAGAAGGTTTAATCCTTCGCTTTCCGAAGCTTCATTTATGCTCTCTACTGGATAGAGTTACTATTAACATTATGTTAAGTAAAGGATTTAAAAGCAAGGGAGAGTTGTTCATTCTCTCCCTTTTATTTCTACTTACCCCCTCCGGAGTTGACAGCATCTATTTTTTGTTTTAGCTCGTTAGCCTTGGCTTTGTACTCAGCCGCATGCGCAGGGTCTGATTTTGCCCTGTAATAGTTTCTCAAATTTGTAAGTGCGTTCAAATCGTTTGGTTTAAGGTCGACAGCTTTTTGCAGATACGGCCTTGCCGGCTCAAGCATTTTATCTGATTTTGCGAGTTCGGCGTCATATTCCTTTTGTTTATTTGCCGGTAACCTTTGCGCAGCATTAAAAACATCCAATGCCGGCTGCATAAGCGTTATCCCTAAGTTCATGTTTGCTTCAAAAAAGTCAGGGTCAATTTCTAACGCTTTTTTATAGGCATCGCCGGCTTTTGTCGTATTCTCGGCAGCCAAAGCTTTTTCTTTACTTTTTGTAGCATCGTCTTTGGCTTTTGTTGCCCTACCGTTTGCTGCATCTGCAACCTGCGAATAAGTTAAGCCCAGGTAATAATAAAGGTCTTTGTTTTTTGGGTCCGCAGTTATTGCAGCTTGTATTTTAGTTACCACGTCTGCTTGTTTACCTGATACCAACGCTATTTCAATTTCCCTTTTACGCAGTTCGGAGTATTTTGGAAATTTTTCAATCCCTTCTGCCGCTATCTTTAAAGCATTAGTGGTATCTTTTGTAGTAAGATAAATAGTGGTCATGTCATAATAAGCCTTCGGGGCGCCCGAGTATTTGGTGGTAACCAGTTTTTTATAGTTTTCCAGGGCGTACTGATAGTATTTAGGGTTTTTGTCGGCGGCATTACCAGCAGAAAGCGCTGTGTAGTAAATAGCATTGGTATCATCGGGTAAAATGGTACGATAATAATCAAACTCCTTATATGCGTCCTCATACTTTTTATTCTGGTAATCTTTTACCCCTGCGGTTAATTTATATTGCGCAAGATTGATATTAGCATCATCCACAAGCTTTTTAAATTCATTTTTTGTATCCACCTCTTTGGCTTTTTTCACTGCTTCATCTGCGGTAGCAAATAGCGGCGCCGATGTTGTGGCCACGCTATCATCAGCCGCTAGTGACGAGTAAATCGCAGCTTTTAAAGCATAAGTTTGCGGTAGATTACTGGTTTTATCATTCGCAGCTGCCTTATCTATCGAAGTCTTGGCATCAGCCATGCTCTTTTTTGCCTGAATCTGGATTGCGGCAACTTTCTGACCGCGCAAGGTGGAATAGTTGTCATAAGCTGATTGTGCGTCTTTCAGTTCGCCTTTTTGTGCAAAAGCCGCAACCGAAGCTATGCCTAAAAGGCATGTCATCAAAAGTTTCATTTTCATGATTTATTATTGATTGGTTAACTGTTTTAGTTTATTGTTTACCTTGTTAATTTCATCCTGATTACCCACCTGCGTATAAACCTGTTGCAAAATCTGCAGGCAGTTTTTATTATTTGGCGATATTTCATTCGCCTTCTCCAGCCATTGTGCTGCACGCTCGTTGTTTGGCATGTTGCCCCGCTCCTGTTTTGTGGCGCTTTCTTTAAAATACAATAGCCCGAGGTTAAATATTGGGTCGTAAGCCGAACTGTTCAAATCTATCGAATGTAAATATAGAGACTCTGCTTTATCGTATTGGTTTAAATTGTCATAACAAACAGCCGCAACGAATGCAATATCGGCGTTATTTGAATTATTATCAAGCAACGCGGGTAACAAAGGCGCTAATGACCGGTAATCTTTCCGGTTACTATAAATATTAGCCTCATCAAGCAGTAGTGTTTTGTCATTTGGTAGCAACTTACGGCCTTTTTTTATAATGGCAAGTGCGCTGGCGGTATCCCCTAACAGTTTATAATTATTTGATGCCGCCTGCACATATTCAACTTTGGTGCTGTCGGCATTTACCAGGTCGGCGTAGTTCTTCGCAGCGTCCCGCATATTGCCGAGCTTATTGTTTGAAAATGCTACGTACGCTTTCAGCTGTTTAAAATTGGGCGCATACTTTTGGGCGTTGGTAAACAGCTCAAGGGCATTGTTATAATCAGAGTTACGCATGTAGGCAAAAGCCCTGCGGATGTACACGTTGGCCAAACATCTTTTTGAATAATCTATTTCGGCCTGGTATTTATACGCCTTTCGCCTGGAAACAAGATTATCGACAAGTGAAGTTGTTTGTGCGAAAAAACTGGCCGGTTGGTTAAGCTTATTCAGCGTATCGATATACAATATACTGGAGTTAACAACCACACGGTAAACCGTTTTTTCAACGTCGGCCGAATCGGATTTTGTAGTAATCAGGCTATCCACAGATTTTTTAGCGGCTGCCAGGTACTTCAGATCCTTTTTCTGCTTATAAAAAGCAAGACTGTTAACTACTCCTTTTAGCACTTCTGTCTGGCAAAACGCAACAGAAGTGCTAAAGGTTAACAGTACTACCGGTAATATAATTTTACGGTAAATCATTCATTATTCTTTTGGTTCATCCCCTGCCGGCTCTTCCCCTGCGGCCTCTGCCCCCGGGGTTTCTGTGCCACCATTCTCAGTGCCGGTATTTTCTGCATTTTCATCTGCCTCTATTTCCTCATCCTCGTCATGCTCAATATTCGCTACAGAGGCTATTTCGTCATCACCTTTTAAAGTTATTAACCTTACACCCTGTGTTGCCCTGCCCATAGTCCTTAATTCACTAACAGCTATCCTTATTATAACCCCCGATTTGTTGATAATCATCAAATCTTCTTTATCTGTAACACCTTTTATGGCAACAAGGTTTCCGGTTTTTTCAGTAATATTTATAGTTTTTACACCTTTGCCACCACGGTTAGTAACCCGGTAATCCTCAATGTCAGTACGTTTACCATAACCTTTTTCAGATACTACCAGTACTGTCGTTTCCGGGTTGTCGATGCTTATCATGCCAACAACTTCATCAACCTCATTATCAAGAGATATACCCCTTACACCCGTCGCAGTCCTGCCCATCGGCCTAACGGTCGACTCATTAAAGCGGATTGCACGACCTGATTTAAGCGCCATCACAATTTCGCTGCTGCCGGTAGTTAATGTTGCCTCCAATAATGAATCACCTTCATTAATGTTAATTGCATTTATACCGTTAGCACGCGGACGTGAATAAGCCTCGAGCGACGTTTTCTTGATGGTACCTTTTTTGGTACACATAATAATAAAGTTGTTCTCCAGGTACTCTGTATCCTTAAGGCTGATCAACTTGATGTAAGCCTTGATATTCTCTTCCTTAGGTATATTGATAATGTTCTGGATAGCGCGGCCTTTCGAAGTACGCGTTCCTTCCGGAATTTCAAACACCCTTAACCAGAAACATTGCCCCGATTCGGTAAAGAACAACATGTAGTTGTGGTTCGATGCAATCAGCAAGTGCTCAATAAAGTCGGCGTCACGGCTGTTACTGCCTATCGAGCCTTTACCGCCCCTGCCCTGCCTGCGGTATTCTGTTAAAGGCGTACGTTTAATATAGCCCTCGCGCGATATGGTGATTACAACATCCTCATCCTCAATGAAGTCCTCGGTGTTCATTTCTGCCGATGAATGTACCATTTCGGTTTTACGCGCATCGCCATATTTATCCCGTATCTCAATTAACTCATCCTTAATTATCTGCATCCGCAGGCCTTCGTCGGCCAAAATAGTTCTCAAGTGCTCAATCAGCTTCATTAAGCCTTCATATTCGTCTTTGATCTTATCACGCTCAAGTCCGGTTAACCTTCTTAAGGTCATATCCAAAATAGCGCGTGCCTGCAAGTCGCTTAGCCCAAATTGGGTAATTAACCCTTCCCGTGCATCATCAGGCGTATTTGATGCCCTTATCAGCTTAATTACCTCATCCAAATGGTCTAAGGCAATCAGCAATCCTTCTAATATGTGCGCACGTTTCTCGGCTTCAGAAAGCTCAAATTTCGCGCGGCGGATTACCACCTCATGCCTGTGCTCAACAAAGTGATGGATCAGGTCCTTAAGGTTAAGCAGCATAGGCCTGCCGTGTACCAGCGCAATATTATTTATACTGAACGACGTTTGCAGCGCGGTTTGTTTGTACAGGTTATTTAGTACGATAGCTGCATTGGCATCACGTTTTATTTCATAAACAACGCGGATACCTTCACGGTTCGATTCATCCCTGATGGCGGTAATGCCGTCAATTTTCTTTTCGTTCACCAGTTCGGCAGTTCGCTCAATCATCAGCGCCTTGTTTATCTGGTATGGAATTTCAGAAACGATGATACGTTCACGGTCGCCGTTATAAACTTCAATCTCGGCACGTGAGCGGATAACTATCCGCCCGCGACCAGTTTCAAAAGCCTGGCGTGCACCCTCAAATCCGTATATAATTGCACCTGTTGGAAAATCGGGGCCTTTAATATGTACCATCAGCTCATCGATGGTAATTTCGCGGTTATCAATCAGCGCCAGCGTAGCATTTACAACCTCTGTAAGGTTATGCGGTGCCATATTGGTGGCCATACCTACCGCAATACCCGATGCCCCGTTAACCAAAAGGTTAGGAAACTTGGCAGGTAAAACCGTTGGTTCTTGTAATGAGTCGTCAAAATTAAGCTGGAAATCAATGGTATCTTTGTTGATATCGGCCAGCATCTCTTCAGCAATCTTTTCAAGCCTTGCTTCAGTATAACGCATTGCCGCGGGCTGGTCACCATCAATCGAGCCGTAGTTACCCTGCCCCTCAACAAAGGGGTAGCGTAGGCTCCAGTCCTGTGCCATACGTACCATGGCATCGTAAACTGATGTATCGCCATGCGGGTGGTACTTACCCAGTACCTCACCCACTATACGGGCTGATTTTTTGTAGGGTTTGTTATTAGCCAACCCCAAATCGAGCATGCCATATAAAACGCGCCTGTGAACCGGTTTTAAACCGTCGCGAACGTCAGGCAGCGCACGAGATACGATAACGGACATTGAATAATCAATGTAGGCCGCTCGCATTTCTTCATCAATATTTATCGAAATTATTCTGTCTTCTGGTGGGGTATTTCCGTTT
>JBDUDE010000476.1:0-8249 GCA_040003105.1 Mucilaginibacter sp.
GCTGACGAATAAATTTACTCCAAACTTTTTTAGAAACAGAGCTGTAGGAAAATGGACTATGAACCATCAACTATGAACTAATCGACCTTAAACCTGAAAGTGTACTGCCCCTTTTGGTTACCCGAAGCCTGGGTTGATGAAGTGAACTTCGTGTTTTTTATGGCATCGATGCAACTTTGTATAAGGCTTAGCTCGGCCCTGGTTTTGGTGCGGTTATAATTAGCGGATATTACGCTGCCTGTCGGATCTACCACAAAGTCAATTACGACCACGCCGGGCACGCGGAGGATATTTTGCGGATCAGGCGCACTTACAAACGTCCAATTTGGCATACTCAGGCCATTACCCGAGCCACCCGGACCGTAGTTATCACTTAGTGTTGAGCCATTTTTACTGCCCTGGTTGCCGGGTGTAGTCGTTGTGCCATCACCTTCGCCGGCGCCTTTGTTGGTAGCGCCGTGATAAGATGCATTTGGATTAAGTCTGGGCTTTGTAGCAGGCATAGTTGGCTGGGCTACTGATACCGGGTTTGGTTTTTTCGATTTTGCTGCAACTTCGGGTGCATCCTCGGTATTTTGGGTTACTACGTCTTTATCGCTGTTATCAACCTGGGTTTTTTGATCGGTCGGCGGGGCGGGCGTTACTTCGTCCGGTTGCTGTTTGTTGGCTTTTTCGGCAACAGATGGTTCTTCCATGCTTGCCTGGTTGGTTCCTGCACCTTCATCAACCGTGCCATAATTTACCAGTATGCCGCCGGTACCATCGTCCAGTTTTGGCGGGGTTATAAAAACAATAAAATAGCACAAAGCCATCACTACACCAAGTATAATACCGGTTAATAGGAATGCCTTTGGGTAATTATTTTCTTCTTCCTGAATTGTCATTAGTTCATGGTTCATGGTTCATGATTCATAGTTCTTAGCATTTCTGCCATGAACTATGAACCATATACTATTAACTATTTCGCCACGGTTGCCAGTACCAGTTTAATATTCAATTTTTGTGCCACGTCCATTACCGATACTACGTCCTGTATAGCTACGGTTTTATCTACGCTTAATACTATGGTTAATTCTGTAGTCAGGGTTTTATAGCCTGCCAGCACAGTCGGCAAATCGGTTACAGCGACTGTTTTTTTATCTACCGTGTACTGTAAGTTTTTATCAATAGAAACATTAACGGTTTTTTTCGAAATTGATTTTCCTGATGATGATTTTGGCAGCAGTAGTTTAACCACGTTGGGGTTGGTTACCGTGGATGCTATCAAAAAAAACAAAAGCAGGAAGAACATGATGTCGTTCATCGCAGAGGTATGTACCTCGGCCGAAGCTCCCCTGTGCCGTTTCCTTAAATTCATTTGCTCGGTTCTTCTAACAGGTCAATAAATTCAATGGCGTCTGTTTCCAGTCTTAATATCACCTTATCAACCATCATATTTAAAATATGATAACATACATAAGCTACTATACCTACAAATAAACCGCCTGCAGATGTTACCATCTTTACATATAGACCGCCCGATATAGCGCCCATACTGATATTATCAGTTTTAGAGATATCATAAAATATTTTGATAACCCCGTAAATAGTACCCAAAAAGCCAAACATGGGGGCAATACCGGCAATAATACCCAATATACCTATGTTTTTTTCCAGCTTTGATACTTCCAGCTTACCAACGTTTTCAATGGCGCCTTCAATATCCTTAATAGGTCGGCCAATACGCAGCAATCCTTTTTGCAGCATGCGGCCAAGCGGCGTATTGCTGTTGCGGCAAATAGCTATAGCCGATTCTAAATTACCGGTAACAATGCTCGAGCGTACCTGCAACATCAGGTTTGATTCGTTTTTTGAGGCGTTACGGATGGTAAAATACCGTTCAAAAAATATAACCAGGCCCAAAATTGCCAGTATGCCTATCGGTATCATGATTACACCGCCGCTTATCAGCAAGTCGCCAAAACGCAGTTCCTGTGGCGGGGCAACCTGGCCTGTCCGGCTTAGTGAATCAACAACCTTGTGCGTGGTATCGGCTACTTGTGCCTGTAGAAATAATAACGTCATCTTTATTTTTTTAGTTGAAGTACGTATGAGTCTTTTCGGATTTTACCGGCTGTCACCAAAACAGACCTGGCCGCTTCGGCGTCATTTTGGGTAGAATATATCCCGGTAGATACTTTTAACAGGGGACCGGTAGCTTGTTCTTTAGATAAAACTATGGCGTCAACATTTTTTGCTTTTAAGTGGTTTACCTCATTATTGGCAGATTTATGCTGCCAGGCAAGGAAACTTTTTACTACTATTACCCACGGAAGTTGTTTTGTGGTATCAACCACCGTAACTGTGGGTGACAATGTTTTTACAACGGTGTCTTTTGCTACAGCCGGTTTTTTTACAGCAGTGGTATCTCTAACCTCGTGCCTGTAAACGGGTACGGCAGTATCTGTTTTGCCGGTAATACTGTGGTAAGCGGCTCCAATTTTGTCGAATGCCTGCGGGTAAAACTTGTAAACACCAAAAATGGCCAGGGCAACGGCGGTTACTGCAATTAAAATAATCAGCCAAATGCTTAGTTTTTTCCGTTCAGGCTCTTCTTCAAAATAAGGTTCATCCACAACGGGCTGAACAGGTTTTGGCGCGGATGGGGTAGCCGGGTCGGCAAACGATGGTTTGGTGTATTGGTCGTTTACGGTTTGGCCCGGTTTAAAAACAGTAAACGACGGATAACCATAAAAGGCGGGGTCGTCGGTAATTTTATCGTTTGCTTTAAAAACAAGCTGGTCCTGCTGGGTATAAAAAAGGCCCAGGTCGGCAAAAAGATATTTGCCCGTTAGCGCCTGCTCTTTAAGCTTGGCAACAAACTTTTCGGCAAAGTATTTTGATGATGCCAGCGAGATATTTTTTTTATCGGCAACATATTGTGTAAATATATCGTCGTCCTTAGGCTGCGGTACAAACTTTACCCTGTGGTATGGCGGGTAAAATTTAGCATCTTTATCGTTATAAAAACCATTTACACGCTCGCGTACAAAATAGCCAAGCCCCGGTACGCTTACTTCCTCGTACTGTGCCAGTAGTTCACTTAAATAGTCGGCTAAATTCATCGCGCTAAAAGTACGGTTTATTATAAAATATCAAAAAGCTTAAAAAGTATAACCAACACCGCCAAAAATATTAAACCCGTAATCAGGATAATATACCCACCGTTGACTGTTGGCATTTAAAATATTATTTACATGTACAAATACCGAAAAACGGTTATTTATCTTATAATCAACGGCGCCGCTTACGTCAACAAATCCATCAATTGATATAGGCCTGGTTACAGTGCCCAGTGTTACCTGCAATGGGTCCATTACCGCGCCGCGATACATCACCGTACCTGATATGCTAATTTTGTTGTCGATTTTAAAAACTGTGCCGCCTTTAAATACAAACTTAGGCAGGTTCCATGGTTCGGTCACCGTTGCCATCTGGTAATCCTTAAACTCAACCCTGGCAAAAATATCTACGTCTTCCGATGCCTTGTAGTCAATTTCACCATTTAAGCCGTTAACGCGCGACCGGCCGCCATCGTATATCACTTTAAACCTGTTATAACCTGTTGCCAGGTTAAAGTCGCTCACAAACAATGGCATGTTCTTAATTTCGTTGCGGAAAACGGTAAACTTAAATCCAAGCCCAGGCGCTATTGTACCTTTTATACCAGCAGCAATATCCAATTGGTCAACAGAGTTTCTTATTTCGATATTTTGGCCGATAAAAGGGTTAGCTATGGCAAAATCGTGCAGCGATGTTTTATTTACGTCGCCTTTAGCTTCTACAAATATGCGCACGTATTTAGGTATTACCTGCAATTCGGCACGTGCCGACGGGAATATGTAAAACGCAGACTTGAAACCAAACTGGTCCACAATGTTCACGCCCGCATCAATTTTATAATTATCACCCTGGAATTTGATGTAAGGGTTTAATCTTACAAGGCTGTTATTATTGTCATAAAGGCTGTCTTTTTGGGTGCTCAAATCAAGTGATGCAGCCAGCCCCGCATAAAACTGTTTAATAGTTTGGTTAAAGAAACCCGAAAGCACCAAATTACTTTCCCTGGCCTGGTACGCGTTGCTAAAGATATAGCCTTTTAGCTTTAGCGCATAGGTAAAATCGTTTTCAACATCCTTGTAATTTTTGGCCAGCTCAGCCTCGGCACCAATAGTACTGAAATGCTGCTTGTTGTCTTGCGTGGTTACCGGCGGGTTGAATTGGCTAAAGCCGTAAAAATAATTGCTGTTATAATCGTAGGTAATGCGGCCGCTTATGCTGTTTAATTCGCCAATACTTTTACCAAACACCCCCGCCTCTTCCTTAGCCGAATTTTGTTTGTACAGGTTGCCGTTTTGGGCAAAATGCTTCAAATAGCCGCCAACCTGAAGGGCGTTATCGCGGCCATTGGCAAAATAGGCTTCGCCATAAGTAGTTTTCAGGCTGCCCAGGCCAACTTTTACATAGTTGTTGGTCGGCACTGAATCCTGCTCCGCAGGCCTTTTCATGGCCTCCAGCGGTTTAATGCTGGTGTTAAGCTCCAGCCTTTTATCTATTGGTATATAAACTAACGGCGCCTTAAACGGTGTTTTGTCTTCCAAATCGGGGTTGCGGCGTATTTTTACCGCATCGGCCAGCACGGGTTTGTAGGCTGTTGTAACCACAATCTCTTCGGATAGGTTACCTTGTATGGCACCGTTGCCCTTCCCTTTTTTGCTGGTATCGGCAGCTGCTTTTGCTACGGCATCGCCAAGGCTGGTGCTGGTTTTTTGTGGCGCTGCTTTTACAGGCTTCTTAGCTGCCGGTTTAGCGGCGGTTTTTTTTGCTGCCGTTTTTACAGCCGGCTTTTTACTTTTATGCTTTGTTTGTGCAGTAGCAGGAACAAAGTATAAAGCTAGTACTAAGGTAAGCAGCGCGTATATATATTTAAATTTCATTGCTTGTCTCATTTTTATTCTTTGTTATCCTGTTTCTTGTCCCCTGGTTTCTTCTCGTCCGGTTTCTTTGGCTCTGTACCATCGGCCTTGCCACCACTCATCTGTTCAAGCTTCTGTTTGGCGGTTGGCAGTATATCGTCATCGCCTTTGTAATTGTCAATAACGCTTTGCAGGGTAGCCTTTGCCTGGAAAATATCTTTCAGCGCCTCGTAATTGTCAGCTAGCAGGATAAACGTTTTGGTTACCCAATAATCATAGTTTGGCAAATCTTTAATCAGCTCGAAACAAGTCTTTTGCGATGCCTTAAATTTGCCCTGCTCAAATTCAACCTCGGCAATGTTATATTTCGCCTCGGCAGCGGCGACTGTCTTGGTGTTTGTTAATGTGTAGTTAAACTCCTTTACTGCATTAGTAGTATCGCCTTTTTGCAGGTATGCCTGGCCGGCGTATAAACCTGTTTTAAATTTATCCTCCTGTGCTGTTTTGTCGTTGGCGCGTACGAGTTTTACATAATTCAGGGCATCGTCGGCCATTTCCATTTGCGCATAGCATTGCAGCAAGTTGTTTATGGCGAAGGTGTAGTCGGCCTTATATTCAGAGTTCGTCTCCAGTTTCTTAAGGTAGGGGATAGCCTCGTTATATTTTTTTTGACCGATGTAAAGTTTAGCCATGCTGATTAACGATTGCTCGGTATAAGGGCTTGTCCAGTCGTTCAAAATCACATTGTAATCGTTAACCGCCTCGGCCGACCTGTTCAAATTAACCAAACTTTGTGCCCGGATAAATCTTGCCTGTTTTTCGTAAATAGGCTTGGTGGGGAATTTATCGTAATATGCATTTACTGCTCCAACTGCACCCTGCCAGTCGCTCCGCGAGTACAGGTTATTGGCGGCGGTTATCATTATATTTTCCTGGTCGGCAGTAGTATAGTTTGCAATTGGCGTTGTCGCAGCATAATTAATAAAGGTTTGTGCATCACCTTTGTCGGTATAAATTTTTTCAACCTGTTTTAACGCCATCTTGGCCTCATCGCTCGATGAGTAATCTTTTATAACCGTTTTAAATGATTCAACAGCCTCATCATCCTTATCGGCATTATAATCAATAATACCTATAGTAACCAACGCACGTGGTACGTAGCTGCTGCTTGGGTATTTTTTTACCATTGCCTGTAGGCCGGTTTTCGCAGTCTCACCGTCATCTTTTAAAAAGTAAGTGTAGGCGATCTCGAACGACGCATCATCGGCGTAATCCGAATTAGGGAACGTATTGAGCAGGTTGGTCAACGTAGTTATCTTGGTATCAGCTGCACCCTGTAAGCCCTGTATCATACCACGCTGAAACAAGGCATAGTCTTGTCCTGACGACTTTTGCTGGATAATCCGGTTGTAGTATTCCATTGCCCGGTCGTAATTTTTCATCACGAAATAACTATCGCCAAGGCGGGTAACAGCATCATTTACGGTGTTGGCGTCTTTTTCTTCACCCTGTAAAAACTTCTGGAAATAGGTTGCCGCTTTTTTATACTGTTCGCCATAAAAAGCTGCATAAGCCAGCGCATAATTTGCGTAGTTGTAAACGCCGGTTTCGCGGGCCTCGTCAAAGTCAAGGAATTTCTCAAAATTCTCCACAGACTCGCCATACTTCCTGACCTCGTACATAGCCTCGGCCATCCAGTAAGTAGTTAATACCTGTATGTTCCTGTCAACCGGGTTTTTCAGCGAACGGAGGAAAATACCAATTGCATTTTCAAAAGCACGCTCGTTGTAAAATTCAAGCCCGCGGTAGTAAGTTACTTTTTGATAAGCCGCCTGTGCACTTGCCGATTTGTTAGGGATAGGCTCCAGTATTTCTACTGCCTCTTTATAATTATGCGAGTTTAGCAGCTCCTCGCCCAGCAGCGTTTTCATCTCGTCGGTACGGGTTGACCGGGGATAGTTTTTTAAGTATAACCTGGTGGCATCAAGTGCCTGGGTATTAAAATCAAGCTCATACGATAGCTTGGCGTATTCGTACAATGCATCTTCCTGCAATTGCTTGTCGAAGTTTAGTTTTGATGCGGCAAAGAACGCGCTGCGGGCGCTTTGCTTGTTGTTCATTTTCAGGAAAACGTTACCCAGTATATAGTTACCGTTTTGGCTAAATACATCGTTTGTTTGCTGTAGTTTCACCAGCTCGCTGGCGGCTTTGGCAAAGTTGCCCACCTTAAAGTAGGTGTAGCCCATCTGGTAGCTATCCTGTGTGTTTTGGGTTTTGCCCTGGTCCTCCTCCTCAAAATGGGCATAATATTCGGCCGCTTTATCGTAATTAGCTTTTGCAAAATACGAGGCAGCAATTACGCGCAGCATTTCTGTTTCGTGCTGCTGGTGGGTGTTTTTTACAATGGGTACGGCGTAGTTTATTACGTCGTCATATCGCTGGTCTAAAAAATAAACAGCGCTTATATAGTACGGGTAGCTGCTTTCGTACTTCTTTGAATTTTTAAGCCGCTCAAAGTTTACCAGGGCCAGGTGATAATCTTTATTTAAGTAGGCGATGTAGGCAAAATAATAAACGGCATCATCCATAAACGGCGACCGCACGTTTTTCACCTCGCTAAACAGGGCCTGGGCATTTTTATAATCGTTAGTGGCAAAGTAGGCATAACCCTTACGGAATTTATATTCAATATTTTGCCTGCCGCTGAGCTCACCTGCCTGCACTTTATCAAACCATTGCAAAGCTTCGGTATATTTTTCCTGGCGGGAGTACGAGCGACCTATCTGGTAGTAAGCTATTTTTGTTAACGGGTTTTCGGGGTGTTCCTTTATAAAGCGCAAAAACATGCTTTCGGCATCGTCGTTCCCCAGCTCAAGGGCGCATAATGCTTCGTAATACTGTGCGTTTTCTTTTATAATGGACAGTTCCGATTCAAACTTTGGCTGCGTAGTGGTTTTTACCCGGTAGGCCTCAACCAGCCTGAATTGTTCTGTCGCCGCTACATATTTATTTTTATCAAGCAGTTCCATAGCTGTGTGATAAGTGCGGTACACATCAAATGAAGGATTTTGCTGAGCAAAGCCGGAGAAAACAAAAAATATAGGAACAAGAAAGGAGATGTACTTAAGTTTTATCATAAGGAGCAAACTAACGATTTGCGAAAATAGCTAAACCCGCAAGGGTTATTCCACATAAGTAATTCACATAGTGTGGAGAACATTGATTTTAACGATACACGTTTTATACATGGTATAGGTGTGGAAAACTTTACTTAGTGTTGGGAAGGTTTGTATG
>JBDUDE010000026.1:0-8235 GCA_040003105.1 Mucilaginibacter sp.
TATTAAGTGCCTTAATTAAAATTAAAATTGGGCAAATTTCGAGGGCACAAAGATAGATAAATAAATAAAATTTATGAAATCGAATATTAGAAATGATATTCACACTATTTCGCAGATACTGCCATGCAAATATTACAGCTATCAGTCCCTCTGTAAAAAACAACAAGCCCTGTATATAAATGTTTGAAATTAAACTGAAGCATATGCCAACAGCCAACAAAACAAAGGCGATGTTAAAATAGGTGAGGTTTAAAATCGCAATGTATTCGCTTACTACTTTGCTTACATCAAAAACAAAACCTATAAATTTTAACACCAAAAACTTGAGCGCAAACAGCAGCGCCGTTAATACCGACAAGAAAACAAACAACCTGAAACCCTGAAGACTGTAGCTTGCACCATAAAAAACAGTAAGCTGGTATAAAAAAAGACCGAATGTAAAACTGAACAGCACAAATAATCCAATAAATGCCCGTGCATTTATTACGCCGCCTTCTTTATCCATTTGCGATGTCACATGTTTATTGTAAAATGACTGGATAACCATTTTTATATCTTTACCCAAAAACAAGTTTAAAATGGCTGTATAAATAAGCAAACCTATTACAGTTATGATAAGCCAGGGGTTACGATACTGGCGCACACTACCTGCAGCCAGCGTTTGCGCCGATGCTGCGGGGATATTCGCAAAAGAGTTAACGTTGACAAACGGGTTGGCATGAAGGATGGCCAAAAACTTGTTTTCTCGCAGTGAATCGGGTTTAAATAAAGCCATCCCCAGCGAGTCGGCAGTAATTTGTTCGCGATTCTGTTTGGCTGCGAAGGCGGCGGCAGAATCGGCTTTAATATGCGCTTGTTGCCTGCGTGCAAAAGAACCTGTTGTATCCCGCTTTACTGCCGCCGAATCTGGCTGCGCATACACAGCGAAGCACAAACAACAGCTAAAAAGAAAACAGCAAATAGTTGAACGCATTATTATTCCCGCAATAATGCCGCAAAATTACTTTAATAATTGGTTGTTTTGTAGTTCGATAATTAATTTTGCGTTAAATTAATTAATAGCGCTGTTTTTATACAATTTATGAACACCAACCCCATAAACCTGGCGGTTCGATTTTTATTGGAAATAGCCATGCTGATAACGCTCGGCTACTGGGGCTGGCATATAACCAATGGCTGGCTGCACTATGTTGCAGCCGGCGGTTTGCCGTTAATAGCCGCAACGCTTTGGGGCGTGTTCCGGATACCAAACGACCCCAAGCCGGCACCTGTTGCCGTACCCGGGGTAGTAAGGTTACTGATTGAATGGACGTTGTTTGGCGCTACTGTGCTTGCTTTATTTACTATGGGCTATATTACACTCAGCCTTATAATGGGCATAGCAGTAAAACTGCATTACATCGTATCGTACGACCGCACCTGGGCAATGCTGCGCAACAAACCATATAACGGGTTTAAAACAAACTTGTAATGCCGATCGCCTCTGCTCTTACAAGTAGCTCAACCACCAATATTTACTTTGGTTCGTCCTTTTATAATTGTCAAACCATTTACACAAGGGGCACAAAGTAACTATTAACAACACCCATACCATGTACACGGTCAGCAAACTAAATCCGTAGCCTTTTAACTCCGGTGACGAATTTACACGCGTATGCAATACCATAACCGACCATTTATAACCCGAAAGCACCGCGCCAACTACAGCCAGCAGGTGTATCAATAAAATGTGTGCCAGGTAATAAAACATAGGTACCCGGCCAAATACCGTAATTTTTGATGTTATGGCATTAAGCGGTTTTTCGGCAACGGAAAGAAACAACAGGGCGACGCCAAGTGTCAGCAATATATAAAGCAGCGAAGGCGGATATTTTGTAACGTTCAAAAAAGAAAGCATGCTGAAAGCAAAGTTTTTTTGCACCGACCAGTGGGCAGCATCGCCATAAAAATTACCTGCCCTGAGTGCAACAAAAAGTATTAATGAGGCAACCCCCAAATAGAAAAGATTTCTTTGTCGTCGTGCCGGGTCATAATCGTTTGTAAATAAAGCACCAAAGCAATATCCTAACAATATTACCCCGATCCACGGCAATACCGGGTAAACCACGCTAACGGTGGTATGTCCGAAAGTAAAACCACCCGGGTCGTGCACCAGGGCCCATAAAAATGAGCCTAAGCCACCTCCCGGCACATGTATACCATCGAGGAGGTTGTGGCCTGCGATTAGTAAAATGCTTATAAAAAGGATAAGGCGCCTGTCCAGGTAAATTAAAGCCGATAAAACTATCATGCATACACCAATAGCCCAAATCACCTGCAAATTAAAATGAGTATACATTGGATTAAAGGTGTGAAAAAAGACGAGTATAAACAGCTCGACAAACACAAGCCAGATCCCCCTGGTTAAAAGGAAAAATGACAACTCTTTTTTGCTTCGCTTTGCGCCATATAAAAAAGCGGAGACACCTGCCAGGAATATAAATATCGGTGCACAAAAATGTGTTATCAACCGGGTAAGAAACAGCACGATGCTGGTTTTAGAAAGATCTGTTGGGCTGTACAAAAAAGCTTCCTTATGGAAATAATCACGCACATGGTCAATTGCCATAATAATCATTATGGTACCACGTAAAAGGTCGATTGATTTGATACGTTTTGGTTTTACAGGGGAAGGTGGCAAAGCCCGGGTTACCGGGCGGGACATAGTTAGTGTTGACATTAGCTAATATTATTTAAATAAGTAAATGCGGGGCGATGTTGCTTACGCCCCGCATTTTGATTGCAGTTATAAAGTATAAGTCAGCCTTGCCGAAACGAACCGGCCGTTGAAGCCAAATTGCGATACGTTGCGGTTGTAGGCGAAGTGCCCGTTCGAGGTGTTATCCCTGCCGGTGGTATAATTATGCGCCGGATCTCCGCTTAAGTTGTTTTGATTATTACGCGGGTCGATGTAATTTTTATCAGGATAAACATCAAACAGGTTATTGATACCGACGTTAAAGTTTAGCTCCTTAATGAATTTATAACCCACCGAAACATCGGTTATCCATTTACCCTGGAAAGTTTGATCAAGCTGCGGCGACAGGTTATTCAACGTCGGGTCGACCGGGTTCAGATAAGTTACTTTCCCGAAATACACCGTCCTGGCGGTCAGGTCAAATTTCTTCATGGTATATGCCGCGCCCAGGTTGATTTTGCTTGCCGGAACAGACGACTCAAAGCGCGACAATTCCGTACGGTCGAACAATTTGGCCTTTAAAACAGGGCTGCCTTCTATTACATCCGAACCTTGAATGGAACGTACTTTTGTTTGGTTAAAGTTAGCGGCGGCAGATAGCGTGAGGTAGTCGGAAGCATTAAGATTTATACGGTCTGTTAAAACTATATCAAGCCCCTTGGTGCGGGTTGAAATAGCATTGGTAAAAAATTGCACGCTGTTTATTAAACCGTGCTCGTCAACTGTGTTTAAAATATCGCTTACCCCGGCCGTGGCCCTGGTAAACTGGCTCGAAAACACTATCCTGTCCCTGATATCAATCTGGTAAGCATCAATGGTGTACGTAAGCCCCGGGATTAACAAACCTGTTATACCTAAACCATACGATTTTGATTTTTCGGCTTTCAACGGGCCCACGCCAAATTTGCGGACAATAGGATTATCATTATTAACAGTTAAAACCTGTGTAGGGTTGCCGGATATAAACTGGGTGCTTTCATTATTAAAATAGTGCTGCGCAAGCGACGGAGCCCTAAAGCCTGTTGCCACCGAGCCGCGAATAGAAAGCTGGTCGGCTATTTTGACCTTCCCAGTGAACTTGTAGGAAAAGTTGGAGCCGAAATCGCTGTAATTTTCATAGCGACCAGCTCCTTCCAGCAACACCCGTGGACCAAATTCGGCTTCATAATCGGCATACAGGCTGGTATTGTGCCTTGATTTATCAACGGCGTTTGATGGTTTAAAACCCGGGAAAACCTGCGAACCTGCCGCTGCGGGAGTAGTGCCCACTACCCGCCCGTCAATATTTTTTGATGGCTGACCACGGGAGTAAGAAAGCTCTTCGCCCGGCTGTATCTGGTAATTATCAATACGGTATTCGGCCCCGTAGGCTGTGTTTAACGAAGTAAGCCAGCCGCTAAATACATACTTTTTCGACGCATCAAAATTCAATGTGTTTTGGCCGAAAATTAATTTACCGGCATAAAACGAAGTCGGGCTGGTGCCTATAGGTAATGAAGCATTTAAGGTATGGTCAATAGTAAAACCTATATCGTTCCTGCCATACGTATTGCTCAAATCAAAGTCCCAGCTACCCAGCTTCCCCTTAATACCGCCGCTTACCGATACATCATTGATAGCTGTATTAATGAACGGTAGAAACCCATCCGGATAAATGGTTGTATCAATTTGGGTAAACTGGTTTGGTAAACGGATAAAGCCTGCTGCCGAACCTGTTTTATGCGTATAGCCTGTTGCCAGGTAAGCATTTGCCCAATCACTTAGCGCATACTCCCCGTTTAAAAAACTTCCGAAGTTTTTTGAGTGCGAGTTGCCCACAGCCATGTTATCGCGTTTAAAGCCAGCTACTTTAGCCCTGGCATTATCTGCGGCTTTTATACCCGCAAAACGGGTTTCAAAATCAGCTTCCGATTCAGCGGCGCCTTTGGTTGGCAGCGCTGAGTATATTAGCGGATGGGTGTCATCGCCGCCGCGGTTGGTTGCGCCACGATCAAGGTATTGTGCCGCTACACTTAAAAATCCTCTTCCATTCAAGTTCCACCCCTTGTTGGCCTCAAGCTGGTAGGTTTTGCCATCGGTATAAGTTTCGTCGAAAGTTCGCGACGCCGATTGCCCGTACATGGCCGATACAGATAAAGGCGTTGCCTTTTTTAATACAAGGTTGATAACGCCTGCGATGGCATCCGAGCCGTATTGTGCCGCCGCGCCATCGCGCAAAACTTCAATATGGTCAATAGCAGCAAGCGGGATTGAATTCATATCTGTCCCGACTGTTCCCCGGCCAAACGTACCGTTTATGTTAACCAAGGCAGCAGTGTGTCGCCTTTTACCATTTACCAAGACCAAAACCTGGTCGGGGCCAAGGCCGCGTAGTGATGCGGGGTCAATGTGGTCGGTACCATCAGAAACAGTTTGGCGGTTTGAACTGAATGACGGCGCCAGGTAGTTCAAAACCTGTGTAATGTCGGTTTGCGGGAACGCCTTCAGCTCTTTTGATGACAATACATCAACCGGTACCGTCGACTCGATATTTGTACGCGGTGCCGAACGCGAACCAATTACAGCAACTTCACGTAATGATGCACCACCCGGTTTTAAGCTAAAGTTAAGCGTTTGTACATCAGTCCCTACGGTCACGTCCTGTGTTACAGTTTCATACCCGACGTACGAGAATTTTACCTGGTATTTGTTTGGCTTCAGCTTTATATAAAATTCGCCTTTTTGATTTGTTGAAGTACCGAGTGATGTGCCTGCCACAGCAACATTTACCCCGGCTATTGCAGTGCCATCTATTGAATTTGTTATCCTGCCGGTAATTCCCTGGCCAAACGCTGCGCTGGTGCTAAAAAAAAGCACCGTTAATAAAATCGTAATTAAGTTAAGTTTTTTCATATCGTAAATTGTAGCCGGCATAATCCATGAGTTTTTAAGTGATTTTTATTATGCCGGGCAAAAGCTTCCATTATCAAGGGCAACCGGTTTTAATTACCCCTTTATTCATTAGTTTTTCACCCTCGCTTAATAGGAGTTGTCACTATTTGTCGTCGTTTTATAACTGACTGGCTGGTCAGCGCGGGAGCGCGTTTTGAAGGGGTGCAACCCTCAAGAATTTGATCTGGCATAAACTTGTTTTTTAGGTGTATGGATATTTTAATTAATAACATTCCGGGCCGGCCTGCATATGGCAGGTTTTCGGCAAAACGACAAAGCGGGGTAAGTACCTAATCGGACATCAGAACCCAGGCACAACTTTAGTTGTTGATAATAAATTAAGGTGGAATACCTTAAAATTCAGCGCGGTGATGGAATTTGTATTTCCGCAGCCTTAAAGTGTTTTGAATAAGCTATCCGTGGGGCCCAGCTGCGAAAATCATTACGTTGTTTGTTTTCATATGGTTTAAATGTTGTTGTTAAATAGCACATAGTTTAAGGTGTACTAAACATTCCGTGCAAATTATCTTGTTCAAAGGGACACAAACTAAGGGTTAAAAAAAATAATGTAGTTTAAGAAATAGCATGTAATGAGCTTGTTACAACCACGTTTCCCGCCGGTTAACATCGCGGCAGAAAACGGCAAGGTAAATTTCTCTATTGCGTTTCACAATGGGTGATTCTGCTATAAACGAATAGTTTACACTTATTTTCGCCATTACGCTTTTCTGTTACCTTTTAAAAATGGAATAAACATTGGGGTCCTTTTTTGATAGTCACGATAATTGTTTCCAAAATCCCGGGTTAAATCCCTCTCCTCGAACAGTGCGCCAACTATAAAATAACCGCTCAATAATATGGCAAAACATAAATGGGTTGCTGACATGGCAGGCGTGGCCCATACGCCTAAGATTCCGCCCAAATAGAGCGGGTGCCGCACGTATTTGTAAAACGCCCTCACTTTAAACTCCAGGGGCTTATAAGGCTTTTTGATTAACTCGAAATATGTTTGCCGGAGGCCAAAAAGGTCGAAATGATTGATGAGGAAAGTACTGATAAACAGTATACTCCAGCCGATAAAAAAGAGTGCATACATCAGGTAAAACAAAGTAGTTCCTGCTGGAATGTTCCAAATACTTCCACCCATCGGCGCCCATTGCCAGGTAAGGAATGCCAGGGCTATGCCTGAGGCCAGGACATAAGTACTTCGCTCGATGGGCTGCGGTAAAATTTTAGTAATCCACTGTTTAAAGGGTTTCCTGGCCATTATACTGTGTTGAAGTCCGAAAAGCAGCACCAAGCCAATATTCTTAATTAATGCAAGCGGGAATGAAATCTCCGGCGCACGGTCTATCGAAATTACCGGTATAAGCTGACTTGCAGAAAGTATCCAAAATAACAGCGCGGTAAATGCAACCAGGTATGCAATGATTGAATAAAGGAACATAAAAATAGTCTTCATATAATATTTGTTAATTGACTTGATTTATTTTTGACTTTTACAGCAACAACCGGTTGATTTAGTAATGGCAGGGAATAATTTATCTACACTATTTACATTTTCAAACAGACGCAAACTAATAGTTAAAAAAAATAATGTAGTTTAAGAAAACACGGGCATCCATCTTTTCTTCAGCATGCTGAAAAACTCGGG
This sequence comes from Mucilaginibacter sp., assembly GCA_040003105.1. GTDB lineage: Bacteria > Bacteroidota > Bacteroidia > Sphingobacteriales > Sphingobacteriaceae > Mucilaginibacter. Next base: position 7,323 of record JBDUDE010000026.1, read on the forward strand.
GGTTATGCCAAGATAGGCCGCTATTAATTTTTGAGGGACGCGGTTTTCAAGGCCGGGGTATTTTTCTTTAAAATGCATATACCTGTCCTCGGCCGTTTGCGACAGACTCAGCATAGTACGCTGGTGCAAGTCTATCGACCCCTGTTGCCACCGCTGACTGGTAAACTTGTAAAACGATGGTATTTGCTCATGCAGCAACTCATAGTCGGCCTTGCTTATGCTCACCACTTCAGTATCTTCAACTGCCTGGATGTAGTAAATAGACGATTTGCAATTTAAAAAACTGTCAAGGTCGACAACCCACCAATCTTCCAAAGCAAACTCAATAACACATTCCACCCCTTTTTCATTACTGTAGCAAATTTTAAGGCAACCCCTGTTTACAAAAAAATCTGAAGAGCAGATACCGCCCGGCGTTAAAAGAAATTCCTTTTTTCTTACCAGTTTACGTTTTAAAACGGATGTAAAAAGGTTAATCTCGGCCGAAGTAAGGGTGATGTACTTTGAAAGATGTGAAAGAATGTAATGATAATCCATGTTGATACTAAATAAAGTTGCGTTTACCCTGGTTTATAGGGCAAATCGTTGATGATTTAAATGCTTTCTGTGTTCTTAGCTTAACACGTTATTGTAATTTACAAATGAGTGTCAGCCGGGATTTATAACGGGCAATTAAACTTAGTTACGCGAAAATTAAACCGGGGTTGCTTCTGGGCTAAAGTCGCGTAGTTTTACGTTAGGCTTTACGCAAAAACCCGTTTGATACCGGTAGCCGGCAATTTTTCAGAAGCTTATTTGGGGGATTTAGTACTTTTTTCGATTTCATACATCCTGCTGTTAAAAGTTGGCTTTAGCTGTTTGCCGCTAAATTAAGCGTGTTTCCAGGGATGTTTATCCCCCAAATTGGGGGATG
>JBDUDE010000770.1:0-8230 GCA_040003105.1 Mucilaginibacter sp.
CGACTGCCAACACAAAGCTAGTAGTGTCGGTTATGGCTTTCATATAGGCCATATTTCCTGGTATGCCACCTTTAGTAGCGGCCTGTGTTCGCGGGTCACTAAAAAATGTGGGCCCTGCCATTAATGCGGAATAGTAAATTTCGGGCGAGGTTATTTCACCTTCTTTGGCATCGCGGGCAAGTCCGGCTAATATCCTTGCATCGCCTGCCATATCACGAACGGTTGTTATGCCACTGTAAAGCATTTGTTTTAACACTTGTAAGGAATGTGAACGGTTATCAGTACCGCCCGGATCAGTAGCCATGTGCACATGACTATCAATTAAACCAGGAAGCAGGTATTTCCCTTTTAAGCTTATAACAACAGCCGAATCGGGCAGCGCCATAGTTCCGGTTGGGAAAATTTTGGTAATTCGCCCGTTCAAAATCACAACAGTCTGATGCGTTGCCGGAACCGGGTGCCCGGCATCAATTATGGTCGCGTCGCTTAGTACCAGCAGGTTTGGTTTAAACTGCGCATAACAACACGGGGGAACAAAACAGAAAAGCAGGATATAACAAAAATACAATTTCATGCTTACAGGCTTGGGTGACTAAACATCATTTGCAAATTAACAATTATTATCCGGCCAACCAACCGGCACAATGAACAGGCGGGCCATAAAGCAACCCCAGCTATTTTACGGCAACTGCCGTCAACAAACAATTTATAAACGCGATGAAACTACCCGCAGCAAATTAACCCCCATAAGGTAAAACATTATAAATGAAATGGCCGGCACGGCTACCAGGTAGCTCAGGGTAGCAAAAGGGTCGGGTGCCGATGGGGGAGCCAAATTAACCAGTGCTGCACACAAGCTGATAATGACATAGGCACGCACAGCCGGCGGCTTAAAATAACCGGTTTTACCCAGGGCCAATGCAAACATCGCGGTAGCCATATAAATCATAAAAACCTGGACGGTGTTGATCAGCAGGAACAGTTCCTGGAAAGCATGGTACCAGTCGGGCCGGTCTGCCGTTTTAAAATGCCGGAACGCTTCGGTAAGAAAGCTGCCCCAATAAGCCATGTTGATTACAAACAGCGGTATCGACAAAGTCATCAGGCCCATGCCCAGTGTGGTAAACAACCGCTCTTTATTCCGTAACCATTGGTAAAGCAGCGCAGTGCCAAGATAAGCCAGCGTACCTCCTAATATGAGCAGGCTGTACCGGGCATATTGTTCTCCGGCAAGTTCCAGCCAGCCCCGGATATTCTGCGGCGGCCGGCCCATGCCACCAAAAACAGGAAAAATAATCCAGGGCGCTATAAGCAGCAGTGCAGCAATGGTAAAAAGCTCGCTGCCTGGTCGGCGGTATTTTGTCAACTGGTACAGGGCAGCAATCATCACCAGGGTATTGATAGCCCAACCGGACAGGTACCATAGCGGGTCCACATGACCAATGCCAAAGCCCAGCAGCACGGTCAGGAAAGGGACCGACACGAGGTAAAACATGCAGGCCTTTTGTATACCGCTGAATTTGTGATGTTCGCCAGGTCTAACCGCAGCAATGGTTTCCCGGCCATCGGATTGTTTTATTTTGTTGCTCATAATTAATTTAAATGGGTATCACCATGATAGCTACGCAAAGCAATGTATTGCGTAGCAGAAAACCTTTCGCATACTTTGCAAAAGCATTTGAATTTGTTTCATTTGAGGAAAGTCCCCGGTTGGTTTTTCAAATACTGTTGACGTGCGGAGATACCAGGAAATTTAAACGGGACACGACTGAATAGTGCCGCTGCAGTGCCCTATTATAATTTTATCGATTACTATTGCCTCCCCATTTGAAAGTATTATTTTTGAAAAACAAGCGATTGCGGGTATTTTGTATGGATAGGAGGCATGTTTTTTCAAATAGGTACGTGAGGTGTTGCATGCTGTTGGGGTGCCTGGTATTATTGTGCGTGGTAAACCGGGCCGGCGCGCAGAAGGCAATTGTAATACATGGCAGCGATTTTGGTAAACATAACCAGCTCTTCTTTGTTGATTCACTTTGGTTTTTTCACGCCGGCGAATTGCCCGGCGACTCGCGGGCGGCAACTACCACAGCGGGCTGGGATACCCTGCACAGTCCCAGTTTTGGCAAAACCAATGCGCCCCGGCACTGGAGCGGCATGGGCTGGTTTGGCTTATGGATAAAGCTTGATACGGGGCTGGTGAACAGGAAACTTTTCATGAGCATTAATCACGATGGCGCTTCCGAAATCTTCATGGATGGCAAACCTTTGGGTGGTTTCGGCATAGTTGGCCATTCGGCGCAGCAAATGCAGGCTATCCGCGCCCCAAGGGAGCTGATGCCGCTTTGGATTGCCGACACCCGCCCGCACCTGCTTACCGTCCGGTATTCGAATTTCTTTGGTGTTTACGCCAATTTTTGGGGCTTCCAGGTTTCTATAGGTGATTACGTAAAACGGTCCGAAAAAGCAAGTGCCAGCAAAAAGCTGCTCGATTATTTGCCCATGTTTGCTGCTGCGCAGCTGATACTGGGCCTGCTGCATTTTCTGTTCTTCCTTTTTTACCCCCGGCAAAAGCTTAATGCATACTACGCATTGTTCGTGTTGCTGATAGGCATTAACGGGATGGCTATTTACCTGTTTTACTTAACGCCCTACCCCACGGTGCAATACCTCGCCGATTTTACCACGTGCGCTTGTAAAGTGCTGATCATGTGGTCGGCAGTGTTGTTACTATACGTGCTTAATTACCGCCGGGTACCACGTTGGCGCATGGCGGTTTTAACGGGTATTACGCTTGTTTACCTTATAAGCTATGTTTTTAAATTTTGGGTTTTTAGGGTAGAAACAGGGAGTGACTATTTTTCAGTAGCCTATGTTGTTTGCATGCTTGATGGCGTATGGTCGGCGGTCCAGGTTATTAAAAGAGGGCAAAAGGATGCCTGGCTTATTGGTATTGGCGTAGGCTCAATAATATTGGTTTATGTTTTTGCCTGGGATGATATGTTTACTATCTGGGCGTATGGGCTTAACTCCTTGCGTTTGTTTGTAATGGGCGCCGGGTCATTGATATTGCCGCTTTGCTTATCACTTTACCTGGCGCTTGATTTTGCCCGTACCAATCAAAAGCTTACCGTAAAGCTGAGGGAGGTAGAAAACCTATCGGCCCGGGCCCTTGCCCAGGAGGCCGAGAAAACAGAACTGGTAGCCACCGAGGCCCGTCGGCTGGAGCAAATTGTGCAGTTGCGTACGGCAGAGCTTAAAGAGCAGGCCGATAAACTATTGGAATTGGATGCGGTAAAATCCCGCTTTTTTACCAACATTACGCACGAGTTTAAAACACCGCTTACACTGATCATGAACCCGGCAAAAGAGCTGTTGCATACACCTGCCGCGAATACCAATAAAAGCCTAAGACTGATCATTAGCAACGCCGAACGTTTGCTGCAATTAATTAACCAACTGCTGGATTTAAGCAAGGTAGAAAGCGGCCTGATGGATATAAACCTGGCGCCGGCAGATTTGGTTGCGCTTGTGAAATTGCACACCCTCTCCTACGAATCGCTGGCCCTGCAAAAAGGCATCACCCTGCATTTTACTGCCGATAAGAATACCCTTTGGATACTGACCGACCGGGATAAAATGGATAAGATAGTCCTCAACATCCTGTCAAACGCGCTAAAATTTACCGACGAGGGAAAGGTGGAAATTGCATTGCGCCAAAATGCGGAAGCAGCTGAAAATGCCTTCACCCTCACAGTAAGAGATACAGGAAAAGGCATCGCGGCCGCCAAGCTGCCCTATATTTTCACCCGCTTTTACCAGGCCGATCCTTCCGATACCCGGTCGGCAGAGGGTACGGGAATTGGGTTGGCGCTTACTAAAGAGCTGGTTGAACTTATGGGCGGGCAGATAGCGGCCGAAAGTGCCGAAGGCTTTTTTACACAGATCCGGATTGATATGCCTTACCAGGTTGCCGAAGCGGTTACCGGACCAGCCGCGGAAACGTTATTTGACGAGTTGTATACACCGGTACCTGGCACAGGTGATGTGTTGGTTGCCGATGAAAGCAGCCCGCTGATCCTGCTGATTGAGGACCATCATGAATTGAGGGAATTTATAAGGCAGTCGCTGGCCGGCAGGTACCGGCTGATTACCGCGGCCGATGGCGAAGAAGGGATAGCCCTTGGCTTGCAGCATATCCCGAACCTGGTTGTTACCGACCTGATGATGCCCGGGGTAAGCGGGTACAAGGTAAGCGAAACGCTTAAAAAAGACGAAAAAACCAGCCATATCCCCGTCATCATCCTCACCGCCAAAGCCGACCTGGATAGCCGCATACAAGGCATTGAAACCGGGGCCGATGCCTACCTTGCCAAACCGTTTGATCAGCGGGAATTGCTCGCCCTCATTGAAAACCTTATTGGCGTGCGCGAGCAATTACGCCTGTATTACAGCAATCTCGACCTGTGGCTTAAAGATACCAGTGCCCTGCCCTCAATTGAACAGGATTTTATAGCAAGGATACGCCAGGCTGTTGAAAGCCACCTGAACGAAGAGGGCTACAGTGCAGATCAGCTTGCTGCCGATATGGGGCTTAGCCGCACACAATTGCACCGCAAACTCAAAGGCATCATTGGCCAGGCCCCTGGCGAACTGATCCGCATTGTTCGCCTTCAATACGCGCATAACCTGCTGGAACGCCGTGTGGCAACCGTATCTGAGGTAGCTTATATGGTTGGTTTTGGCAGCCCGGCCAGCTTTTCGGTCAGTTTCTCCCGCCATTTCGGCTTTGCCCCAAGTAAGGTGGCAGAAGCTTAATCTTTAACTATTACCTATAGTTTTCAAGCAAAATTATTGCTTACCGGTAAAAAATTGCAACAAAATCGAAAGTATTTGCAATGTACGCGAAAGTGTTTTTTAGGGGTATGTTGTTTATTTGTGCCTTGCCGCTTCCCTGGATTAGGGGTGCGTATTTATAAACATCTTACTATCTATTCACATGAAAAAAATTACTTATCTATTGCTATTATTAATAACTGTTATGCTGTTTACCGCATCGTGCGGCAAAGATGGCGCCGTAGGCCCTAAAGGTGATACCGGCGCTACAGGAGCCACCGGCCCGAAAGGGGCAACCGGCCCAACCGGAGCCACCGGCCCAAAAGGTGCTACCGGAGCCACCGGACCCAAAGGTGCAACTGGTCCGGCAGGGCCTGCGGGCAGTGCCAATGTATTGTACTGGGACTCAGATAATCTGAGTAACGCTACCTGGAACGTGGTTGGTAATTATGAGGGTTTAACCGTTCCGTTTCCTATGCTTACGCAGGATATGCTGGATAACTGGGTAACCCTTATATATGCTTCCACCTCTGATTACGCTTATGCCTGGACTTTACTGCCTTACTACTCCGAAGTGGGTAACAGGGTTGCGGCCTTCCCTGTCGTTGGAAAGATAAATATCCTGCGCGACCTGAATGGGGCGCCTAATTCCTCGACCGATATTCGTAAGATAAGGCTTGTCGCTATCCAGGCTAAAAAAGGTTTATCTGTTGTTAGGGACAGCCAGCACGCTATTGCTGCCCTAAAACAAATGGGAATTGATGCGAAAGACTATGCTTCGGTAAAACAGGCCTTTCATTTAAAGGATTAACTGCCAGTTATCGCCATAGAAACAAAACAGCTGGTTAATTAAAGCAAAAATATATAGGTATCAAATGAAGAAGATCATTGCCGTGTTGCTGCTTGCAAACATGCTTATTTCGGCTGCCTGCAATTTCAGCACCGGTTTCAAAAAAGACGTTAGCACCGGCATATCCTTCAGCTATAATGGCTTTAGGGTAAAGGATGTTTTATTGATCGATCCGGCTGATAAACGCATGACTGATAACAAAGTAAAATTGAACACCCAGATAGCTATAGTAGCCCTTGGCATAAACGATTACGGGCTTAAGGATGGCAAGGCCTTCCCGGGGATGATGCTTTTGGTGACCGATAAAAAGGGAACGCCTGTGCTTAACGCCCCCGACCTTTTTGCCGCCGACAAGGGCCATCCGCCGGCATATGCTACTGAGCTGCGTGGCGATATTATCATTGCAAGGCCAATGGTAGCCGGCGAAACCTATCACGTAAAAGTGCGCGTTTGGGACAAGGTAAAAGCCAGTAATGAATTGAATATTGAAGCTGACCTGGTTGTACAGTAAGCTATTATACATCTCAAAATTAGGTAACTATTTAAATTATTTAACATGGCCATTTTATTGCCGAGAAAACCGACCCTTATTTGCATGGCAGTGCTGGGACCCATTTGCGTGGTGGACGGCATTGTCAAAAACGACACCAAAGAGATTTTGGCAATGTTGGCCGTATTCATATTTGCCATAGTAACCCTGATAATGGACAGCAGAAAAAAGAAAAAGCTTATAAGCAGAAATAACCGGGAACATAGCAATTCCGTTAACCCAAACCGATAATCCTAAACAAACAGCATTATGCCCGCTAAAAAGAACTTTTGGGCAACCTTGCCGGGAATTATTACAGGCTTTGCCGGCATAGTTACAGCCATTACAGGTTTAATTGTGGCATTAAACGGGGCGGGGTTATTCAATAAACCGGCGGCAGCAAACACGGCACCAGCCGAAACAAAACCGGGGGTTAAAAAAGATGCGGATAGTTTACCAGGTAAAAAAGATGAACCACAAAAGCCGGTTGAAAACCTTAAACTGGTATTTGCAATGACGCAGATAAAGATAGAAGACCACGAATACAAGATCCTTGGCTCATCAATAGAAGCAATAACGCCAGAAAGCAACTCGCTAAAAATTAAAATTAAATACAAAAACAACAGCAATTATTCGCCGGCTACTTTCTGGAACGAGGGTTTCAGGCTTGCCATTGACGGATCCTTTACCGCACCTTCAGGAGATTTAAGCGAACTGGTTCAGCGCCATGCAGAACTGGTTGGCACCGTAACTTTTGAAGTGCCCAACAACGCTAAAGATCTTGTTTTCCACATCCTTGATGTTGGAAAAGATATTGCCGTGCCCATAAAACTGGCGCCCGATTGATCCCCCATTACCTTTTACGCATTTATCAAAATCACGAACCATAAAATCTACCAAAATGAAAACACTTCAAAACTACTTTGCATTTAACAGGTTGCAAAACACCTCCAAAACACCCGGAAAATATGAGATGACGGGTATTACTTCAGACAAAAAAGGAAAAAGTATTGCCAGGTCCGCGCTTGCCTCCTTACTCATGGGTAGCTTATTGATCATTTTGCATGGCTGTGGCAAACCCAATAATAACCCCATTCCTCCCCCCGCTAAAATCACAGGCTGCGCTATTACCGGTGATGTTGACCAGGCGCTCGGGACGCGTACATTTGAGTATGATGATAAAGGCTACCTTATAAAGATGACAGGCCCCAATTATTACTACGGGCCTTTTGTTGAAACCATTACAGCTGCTAAAGTTGTTGACACCTATCCTACTCAATCGGTTGGTGGTGATGGTACTCATTACAGCGGCACAATTAAAACTACTTATAACTATACTGGTGGCAGCGGAAATATTTATGACGGTAATCCGGAATTTGTACACCAGGTATTTACCGCTTCAAACCCGCCTTTCACGTTAAAAAGAGACTCGCTGTTGGGATTCTTATATGACACCTCAAAAAAACATCTGGCCACTGTTTTTATGGCCGGTAACGGTTCCGAGGATGCCGAGCATTTCAAGCTTTTCAAAGTTGAACTTAATTTTACTTATGATGCCAATGATAACGTAACACAGGTAAAAATTTTATACGATTACGAGCGGAAGTTCTACGTGCCGCAAACTGGTGAAACCCGTATCGATCACAAACAAACTTCTGATGACTTGCTAAATATTACCTATGACGATAAACCCTCCCCGTACACGGTCATTTCAAAATATTGGAAGTTTATAGGCGGAGATTTTACTGGCTTTGCCGCGTATAACCTGGATAAGGTTCGTTATTGGGCAGGCCGTTGCGCAATCCTGAGCAAAAATAACCCGGTAAAAATTACGGGGGAACTGGTCGAAAACTTTGGATCGGCACCTGTGAATATTAACGCAAACATTACCTATCAATATAACGGGAATAATTTTCCGGTCAGTATGGCAATTAGTGGTTCGGCCGTAAATGCGTTTACGTACAACTGCAAATAGGTCAGTTTAATCCTGTATCAAATATTTACAGAATGAATAT
>JBDUDE010000817.1:0-2464 GCA_040003105.1 Mucilaginibacter sp.
CGAAAGACGAAATTGAAGATTAGATTTGTAATTTCATTAATTTAAACTCCGCAAGTTTCGGGTAGGGTTCGGTTTGCGGGCGCTGTACTTTTGTTGTGTACAATTAAAGAAAAACAAAATGAAGGACCAGGAAATAACAAACTATAGCCGCATCGAGGACGCAATAGGCTATATCCGCAGCAACTTTAAAAACCAGCCAACACTTGATGAAATTGCCGAAAAGGTGCACTTAAGCCCTTTCCATTTCCAGCGCATATTTACCGACTGGGCAGGCGTGAGCCCCAAAAAGTTTTTACAATACATCAGTTTGGACCATGCTAAAAAAATGCTGGCCAGCCAGGCCACATTGTTTGACACCGCTTTTGAAACAGGCCTTTCGGGCACCAGCCGCCTGCACGATTTATTTGTAAACATTGAGGGCATGACCCCGGGCGAATACAAAAACGGCGGCGAAAGCCTGGCCATTAATTACAGCTATGCCGAAAGTCCGTTTGGCAACGTGATGGTGGCATCAACCGCAAAAGGAATTTGTCATATAGCTTTTGCCAACAGCGAAGCAGAAGGCTTAACTGAATTGCAAAAGGTGTTCCCGAATGCTGCCTATAAACCCATGGTAGATTTGATACAGCAAAACGCCCTGCATATTTTCAGGCACGACTGGAGCAAGCTGGACGAAATCAAACTGCACCTTAAGGGTACCGAATTCCAGCTGAAGGTATGGGAAACGTTGTTGAAAATCCCCGCAGGTAAATTATCAACCTATGGTAATATCGCCAGCCAATTAAACCAGCCAACAGCGTCGAGGGCGGTAGGCAGTGCGGTAGGGGATAACCCGGTAGCGTTCCTTATCCCGTGCCACAGGGTTATTCAATCCAGCGGACAGTTTGGGCAATACCATTGGGGCAGCAACCGCAAAACAGCAATTATAGGTTGGGAAGCGGCACAGGCGGAAATGCCTAATTGAGAGAGTGAAGTTAGACTTACGAAGTTTTTAAAACTTCGTAAGTCTGTCGCGTTTATTAGAAAAATACCATGAACACCATAACAACATCAATAGAAAAAATAGACTGGCAAACCGTGACCGAAAGCATGAACGCCAATGGTTACGCCATTATCCCCAATTTAATAGCTGATGAAGACTGCAGCGAACTGATTAACAATTACGGCGATTCGGCGGCATATCGCAAAACCGTAGTAATGGAACGTTACCGTTACGGGCTGGGCGAATATCGTTATTTTGCCTACCCCTTGCCGAACTTGATTCAGCAATTACGAGAAAACGTTTATCCCCGGCTGGCGCCAATTGCCAATAGCTGGATGAAAGCGCTTAACATTCAAACCACGTTCCCGGCTACCTTTGCTGAATTGCAGCAGCTTTGCCATGACAATAACCAAAATAAACCAACCGCTTTGATATTAAAATATGGCCCCGGCGGGTTTAACACGCTACACCAGGATTTATATGGAGATGTATACTTCCCCATGCAAATGGTGATTTTTTTGACTGAGCCGGATAAAGATTATACAGGCGGCGAGTTTGTGCTGACTGAGCAAATACCAAGGGCACAGTCGAAAGCTATTGTACTAAAGCCGCGAAAGGGCGATGTGTTGGTGTTCACAACAAATTTCCGCCCGGTAAAAGGTACAAAAGGTTATTATCGTGTTAATATGAAACATGGAGTTAGTCAGCTGCATAGCGGCGAGCGTTATACGGTTGGGGTGATTTTTCATGATGCGTTGAGTTGAGGGCGTTTTAACCACAGAGGCACAAAGAAATCACAGAAAACACAGAGAGAAAAATGGATTTATTCAGTACCTATCAAACCGAAAACCTGCTGCCATTTGACGGGACGGTAATTTACCATGGCAAAATAATAAAAACGGACGCTGCGGTAAATTACCATAATGTGTTAATGGATACCATACAATGGAAAAATGATGAAGCAGTAATTTTTGGCAAGCACATCATCACCAAACGTAAAGCGGCGTGGTATGGTGATGAAGGATATTTATATACGTACTCAAACACCACCAAACAGGCCCTTGCCTGGACACCCGAACTGCTTGAACTAAAGCAAATGGTTGAGGCGATAACAGGTACAACCTTCAATTCATGCCTGCTCAACCTGTATCACAACGGCGATGAAGGTATGGCCTGGCATAGTGATGATGAATCGTCGCTGGGCAAAAATACCACCATTGCGTCGCTGAGCTTCGGGGCTGAAAGGAAATTTAACCTTAAACATAAAAAGGGGAAGCAAGCAGTATCTATACTGTTGGAAAGCGGCAGCTTGCTGGTGATGAAGGATGCTACGCAGACGAACTGGTTGCATAGTTTGCCAAAATCTAAACGGGTGATAAGACCGAGGATAAACCTTACGTTTAGGACGATTGTTGAATAGCGATTTTTTTTGCCGGATCAAATCCCGGCGTTACAGTGGTTTGATGAGCTGGCTAAAAAAGT
>JBDUDE010000726.1:0-2464 GCA_040003105.1 Mucilaginibacter sp.
TGTTTGCCGTCTTCGGCGTTGATTTTTGTTTTTAGTTCCATGTCAGCCTATTTTTTTATGGTGTAATTTTTCATTATGGTTTCTAATATGTTGAACCGGTCATCCCACATTTTGCGGAATGGTTCAATAAAGTCGGCTACCTGTTTCATGTTTTTTGCATTTATGTAATAGTAAATTTCACGGCCATTTTGCTTTTGTTCAAGCAATTCGCACTCGGTGAGTATTTGCAGATGTTTTGAAACCGTTGGCCTCGCGGTATCAAAGTTTGAGGCTATTGCACCTGCGGTCATGGTTTGCGAAGCAACCAACAGCAAGATTGCCCTTCGTGTCGGGTCGGCTATAGCCTGGAATACATCTCGTCTTAAATTCATCATGTAGCTATTTGACTACAAATATATATGTAGTTATTTAACTACGCAAATTTATTTTCAATTTTCTATTGACTAAGTCGAATTTTAGCCTGCTTTATCCCTATTTCGGTCAAAAAAATCTTTTTTTTCATCAATTGCCGTTCTTAGGCACCTCATGATTTCCTCGTGGAAGTCGGTACCCGCAGCATGCAGGGGGTCGATGGCCTTTACCAGGGATGTCCGCAATGTAAAAAGCTGTTCCCTGTTATATTTTTTTGAAGCTTTTACCAATTCCAGCCTCATCAGTTCTTCCTGCTGATTCTGCTTAGGATTGAATATTTCATTTATATGGCTGCATTGATGGCAGACGCCATTTTTGTTGATTAATGCGCACCTGTGTTCGAAAATATCCGTCATTGTATCCCTGGCATCGTTCAACAAGTGTTTTATTACGCCCTCAGTCTTTTCGAGGATAATACCAATTTCCTTTACCTGGAAATCGTAGATATTCTTTAAGATCAGCGCTACCTGGTTTTCTATGGGCAAGGTCTTCGAGATACAGGTAAAACAGTAGTCGATATGCTCTTTCATTTCATAAGCCCCGGCTGGCGAAGTATTGTGAACCATCCAAAAGACCTCCCTGATCTCTTCGGAACTTATAGCCAGATCTGCCGCCCGGTCCTGGGCATCCGCCTGCCATCTTTTTAGTTTCCTTAAATGATCGTAGGCAAGATTGGTGGCTATTGTGAATACCCAGGTTTTTAGCGAGGAATCCTGGTTAAAGGTCGATATCCTGGTAAATGCCTTGATAAACGTATCATGCGCAAGGTCATCTACGTCATCACGATCGGTAAGCAAGCGGTATAGGTAAGATTTTAGCTGGTTTTGAAATTCGGCAAATAGTGTTTGGAATGCATTGATGTCACCTGATATAGCCGATTTGAGGATGTCTTCTCTTTCCATTCAGTTCATTAATAAATAAAAATGAAGTTGCGGCCTTCCGCAGCGGGCCGCAACTGCTAATTTATGATAAAAGAAATATTCGAGTATTATAAAATGTTCAGCTTACCACAATCCACATCAACAATATGACTATTGAAAACTACCCCTGTTTCCGAAGCGAGGAAGGCCGCCGTTTCACCTATTTGTTTCAACGTCGGGCTCGTCTTTAACAGGTCGAAAGCTTTGTATTGTGCAACCAACTGCTCGGGCGGTATTCCGTATTCTTTTGCAGCCGCATCAATCCAGCTCGAGATTCTTTTTGTTTCCATTATAGCTCCGGGGCAAATACAGATCACCTTTATGCCTTCCGCACCCCATTCAGCGGCCATCACCCGGGTCATCCCCTCAACGCCGGCACTGGCGGCCGTGATGCCTGCCAAATTGGGCAGCTTAGATCTCGACAATGCAGCTGTGAGAAGCAAGACAGTCCCCCCGGATTTAGTTTGCATCATATATTTCGCTGCTACCCTCGACGTAAGGAATTGTGAACCACATATCTTTTCCATCGGGGCCATAAATTGTTCGAAAGTGGCCACCGTTGTGGGTGGACGACCGCCCATCTCGCTATAATCAACGCCAATACCATTGAATACTATATCCAATTTACCGTTGTCCGAGACGACCTCCTTTAAAAAGTTGTCGATTTCGGTCTCGTTCAATGCGTCCACCTTGGCGGCTTCCGCATGTCCGCCACCCGCTTTAATCTCCTGCGCCAATGCTTTTATGGCATCCGGGTTCCGGGCGGTGACATACACTTTTGCCCCGTGTTGGGAAAACGACCGTGCTACTGCACCTGCAATTTCTCCCGATGCCGCAAATACCACGGCTACTTTGTCTTTTAAATTTTTCATTCTGTTTGGTTTTATCTTTTGACGATTCAGCCACGCAAAACGGTCGGAATTTGCAACAAAGTGTTTAAATAATGAATAAGAAATTGATTGTAAGCTATTTATAAGAATTGTTTTGGGACTTACCACATGAGGAGAAAGTATTGCCTTTTAACAAAAATACCCCCGGCAAAGCCTGAGGTATTTTTGTTCATTTGCTGGCGGAGAGGGAGGGATTCAAACCCCCGGTACCTTGCAGTACACCTGATTTCGAATCAGGCACAT
>JBDUDE010000136.1:0-8211 GCA_040003105.1 Mucilaginibacter sp.
CAAAAAAACGACATTAATTATCTCCAGCACAAAAGGCAACATAAACCTGCTGGAAACAGAAGAGAACAACCCGGCATTGCAGCAGCGGGTCGCTATGCCGACCTCGGCCAAAATGGTTGCTGAGCACTTTGGCTTTCAAAACCAGCCCATCATTATATCCAATGCTTGTATATCAGGTGTTATGGCAATCATAACCGGCATGCGCTTGCTTAACGCAGGGCAATATGAAAACGCGGTGATTGCCGGGGCCGATGTTATTTCTAAATTTATCGTATCCGGTTTTCAATCGTTCCAGGCGCTTAGCCCGGCGGTTTGCAGGCCATTTGATAAAAGCCGTGACGGGTTAAATTTGGGCGAGGGTGCGGCAACAGTTATATTATCGACCCAAAAGAAATTTGAAGGTAGTATTAAAGTTAAGGGCGGCTCGGTGAGTAACGATGCCAACCATATTTCGGGGCCATCGCGCACCGGGGCAGAGCTGGCGCACGCAGCGAAACAAGCGATGAGCGACGCAGGGTTGGCCACAGGCGATATTGACTTTATATCAGCACATGGCACGGCGACAGTTTATAACGATGAGATGGAAGCAAATGCGTTGGCGCTGGCAGGTTTACAATCAGTACCGTTAAATAGTTTAAAGGGATATTACGGGCACACTTTAGGCGCGGCGGGGTTGATTGAATCGGTCGTTTCGATACAATCGTTAAAAGAGAAGCTGGTGATACCTGCTTTGGGCTTTGTGGAAAATGGCGTGACCAGTATGGTGAATGTGTGTACATCTCCATTGCCAATTGATGCTGTTAATTTTATTAAAACGGCATCGGGGTTTGGGGGCTGTAATGCGGCGGTGGTAATTGGGAAATAATTGTCTGAACCTTGATTAAAGGATTAAAAGATTATCATGATGAGAAAATCGCATCCATCGTGTAAATCTGTAAATCAGTTTAATTCTTGTTCAGAAAATAAGCAAGATAAAAATTGACAACAAACAAATACATATCATCCACCTGTACCATCGTCAAAAACACGGTGTGCAAAAATGGCGTAATGCTATTTGAAAATCCGGGGGCTGATATTACGGCATTCCTGCTTTCGGTTTACCAGCACTTCCACTTCAGTTATCCAAAATTTTATAAAATGGATAATTTAAGCAAACTGGGCTGGCTCACAGCTGAAATATTATTAAAAGACGATTTCGAACGATTTAATTATGAACCGGAAGAAATTGGTGTAGTTTTGACCAATTCCAACTCAAGTTTGGATAACGACCTCAAGTATTTGGATACAATAAGTGATATCCCGAGCCCTTCCGTATTTGTTTACACCCTGCCCAACATTGTTATTGGCGAAATTTGTATCAGGAATAATTTTAAAGGCGAGCATGCTTTTTTCATACAGGAAAAATTTGACGGAGCTTTTATAGGGCAACAGGTAAATTACCTGCTCGACAATGATATTTTGCAGACCTGCATTTGTGGCTGGGCAGATGTTCTGGGGCAGGATTACCGGGCAACCTTGTTTTTGGTTGAAAAGAAAAAAAATGAACAAGCTTTATTATTTTCGCCTGAAAATATGAACGGCATTTTTAATACTATTTAAATAGCTATATGAGTCAATCAGTTTACGTGGCAGGTGTGGGTGTAATTTCGGCGATAGGGAATAATGTAGCTGAACACCTTGTATCATTTGAACAAGGTAAAGCCGGCATGGCCGATATTACTTTGCTGAATACCATACATCGCCAAAAGCTACCCGTTGCCGAAGTTAAACTAACCGACGAGGAGTTGATTGCCATTACCGGGCCAACCACTCACAATAGTCGCACAGCGCTACTGAGCCTTGTTGCAGCTCGCGAAGCACTAAACGATGCGGCTATATCAAACTTAAAGGAACTGCGCACCGGGTTTGTTTCGGCTAATTCGGTTGGTGGTATGGATAAAAGCGAAGATTTTTTCGTGGAGTTTTTGGCTGATAACAGCAAGGGTAAGCTAAAAAACGTGTTCGACCACGAGTGCGGCAGCATGACGGAGATTGTGGCCGATCAATTGGGCATTACCGATTTTATGACTACCATCAGCACAGCGTGTTCGTCATCGGCAAATGCAATATTCTACGCTGCGAGGCTGATAAAAAATGATATAGTGGACGTAGCGGTGGCAGGTGGAGTTGATGCCCTTACCAAGTTTACGCTAAATGGCTTTAATACCTTAATGATACTGGACAAAGAATTTTGCAAACCGTTTGACGAGCACCGCGAAGGCTTAAACCTTGGCGAAGGCGCCGGTTACGTGGTACTGGTTTCAGACAAGGTGGCTAAAGCACTGACCAAACCCGCTTATTGTAAATTGAGTGGTTATAACAACAGTAATGACGCCTACCACCAAACAGCATCTTCGCCCGAGGGCACTGGTTCATACATGGCGATGAAAGGTGCGCTGGCAAAAAGCGGCCTGCAACCGGCTGATATCAGTTATATTAACCTGCATGGTACCGGCACACAAAATAACGACAGCGCCGAAGGTACAGCAGTTAAGCGGTTATTCGATCCAAACTATCCACCGGTGAGCTCAACTAAATCGTTTACCGGGCATACTTTGGGTGCCAGCGGCGGTATTGAGGCAGTGTTCTCTGTATTGTCTATCAAACACGGATTAATTTATCCCAACCTGCGGTTTAAAACCCGGATAAGCGACCTGCCATTTGAACCTGAAACAAAGTTTCTGAGGGGACAGGATATAAAGCACGTAATGTCGAACTCATTTGGCTTTGGCGGCAATTGTACATCTTTAATATTTTCGGCAGTTTAACCATGAAAGTGTATATCCGCTCATCGGCCTGTATTTCCGCACAAAACACTTTTGGCACCCAGGGCTTTTTAACTGACGTTGTTGAATACGAAGGAACGCGTTTAAGGGCAATTGAGCCTGACTACAAACAATTCATTGACCCGAAGCAAATACGGCGGATGAGCCATGTGATAAAAATGGGCGTATCGGCAGCAAAGGAGTGTTTGATAAACGGCAATGTTGAAATGCCCGGCGCCATAGTCACCGGCACGGCGTTTGGCTGCATGGAAGATACCGTTACCTTTTTAACCCGCATAATTGAGCAGGAAGAGGAATTGCTTCCCCCTACCGCTTTCATACAATCAACCCATAATACAGTTGCTGCTCAAATAGCGCTGATGCTGCAATGCCACGCCTACAACAACACGTTTGTGCATAAGGGCATGTCGTTTGAAAGTGCGCTGCTTGATGCCACTATGCTTTTAAATGAGCAGGAAACGGATAATATATTGGTGGGAGGAACTGAAGAAATGGTTGATACCAGCTTTACTGTCCTAACCCGCTTGGGGTTATACAAGCGTGAGCCAGTAACCAACCTTTCACTTTATAATTATAATTCAAAAGGCACCATTGGCGGCGAAGGCGCCGGTTTTTTCCTCTTAACAGATAAGGCATCGGCAAACAACCAAGCGGAATTGCTGGGACATACTTTCTTTTATAAGCCAACTGATCTTGAAAAGCGCATTACAGCATTTTTATATGAGCATTCGTTAACGGCCGCGGATATCGATCTTGTAATTACAGGTAAAAACGGCGACACCAGGAATGATGTTGTTTATACCCAGGTTTGCGATTCGCTGTTTAAAAACACCACTTTAGCCGCCTACAAACACCTTTGTGGCGAATATACCGTGGCCTCGACATTTGCGCTATGGCTGGCGGCAAACATTCTAAAAAAGGGCGTTGTACCCAAAGCTGTTTTGCAAACCCCGAAATTTACCGCTACATCGAAAAAAATATTGCTCTACAATCACTATCAAAATAAATATCATTCATTAATGCTGGTTTCAGCGATTTAATTTGGAGGGATGGAAGCAGGAAATGATGGTTTATTTATTGCAGACAGCTTAACCCATACAGATGGCGTTATAAAAGCTGATTTGTGTGTCAACTCAGAAAGCTCCATTTTAAAAGGCCATTTCCCCAGGCAGCCTGTAGTGCCGGGGGCATGTATGCTGCAGATTGTTAAAGAAGTTTTGGAAAGGGCGCTTGGATATTCCGTTCAGCTTAAAAAAGCAGGTAATTTAAAATTTATTGGGATGATTGATCCTTTGGTTAGCCCTTCGGTGCAATTGGAAATGAGCTATAAGATTGACGAAGCGTCAATCGGCATTACAGGAAAATTGAGTGATGGGGATAGGGTGTGTTTTAAGATGTCCGCGGCGTTTATTAAATAATAGTTACTTTTTATACAATTCTATTTTGCGGCCATCCGGGTCATAGATAACGGCCATAAATCCAAAATCCGTTTCTTTTGGTTCAATATCAAATATCACATTTGCAGATTTTAAACGTGCTATTACAGTATCAAAATCATCAACGGAAAACCCAGTACGTAGGTTTACGTCAGCACCTTGTTGGTTTTTTGAAAGCGGATATATTTCTAACAATACTTCTCCAATTTTAGCTCCGTAATGAAATGGGGAATTTCCGTGGCGGTGATAACTAAAATCAATACCAAATAGTGAATAAAAATCTGCCAACCTTTTGGGGTCACCAGTTCTGATCACAAGTAGCTTTAATTCCATTGATTAAATCACTTAAATCCCCTCATTCATGCGTGAGGCTTTTCTTATCAAAATAGCTTCTTTTTTTCGACAAGGTTTACCACACCCGTTAAAATCAGAAAGATTATAAAAGCATATAAAAGCGTGAAGTTTGGTTCGTCGGGAGTCCGATGTCTGTAGGGGTCTCCGGATGTAAGGAAAATAATCTCGGTGGTTAAACCACCTCCGATTAAACTTAGGACTACCCTTACCCAGGTTCTGCTAAAAAACAGCATAGATTTCGATTACTTTTTCGAATGCTCTTGTATATAATCCGCCATCGTAGCCACATCAACCAGCACCTTGCGGCCTTCCCTTGGGTCGCGGATATCAATGCCGTATTCCTTTTTCAGCAATACGATAAGTTCGAGTGAGTCAATAGAATCAAGACCCAGGCCGTCGCCAAATAATGGCTCATCATCTTTTATATCGGCTGGGGTAAGGTCGGTGAGGTTTAAAAACTTTATAATCTGGGTTTTTAGTTGTTCTTTGAGTGCTGTGGTATCCATTGAGGCAATTATATTAAATTCTTTCGTTTTAACCCTATAAAGGTTACAAATTGAAATACAAGTGTAATAATAAACAAAGGTATGATATTGTTTACAACATCCCTTAATTTCCCACCTTCGAGAAATAAAGTGTAGTAGGCCTGTAAACACCAGTGCATCGGCGAAATATCTGCTGCCGACTTAAAAAAGCCCTGCATGGCAAAGCTGGGCACCATTAAACCGCCCACGCAGGCCAATATCACTATCGATACCGCTCCAAAGCCGTTGGCCTGCTCTTGGGTGTCGGCAAATACGCCTACACAAATAGCGTAGCTTACCGCGCACCAGCCGCAAACAACGGTGACAATAATCAGCGCCAGTAAATCGGATGGCAAATTAAGTGCCGGCAAGCCAAAAAACGGGAATAGCCAAATACCGATTGAAAATATCACTGCCGCCTGCAGCATGGTAACCAGCAGGTAAACTAACTGTTTGGATAAAAGACCAACCATATAATTAGTTGGCAATGTTTTTAAGCGGATAAAACTGCCGCTTACTTTCTCTCTCACCACGCTGCCGCCTAAGGACATAATGATGAAGAACATGGCAAAAATCGTCCATGCTGGCACGTTGTGTTGGGTAGCGTTCGGAGTAATTCGAGTGCCGTCCTTACTTACCGGAATTTCGTTTATTGCCGTTTTGTTGTTCAGCATTTCATCCTCCAGGTTTTGAGGTAGCTGTTTTTCGTTGATTGAAAAGTACAGGCTCCTTAGCGTTTCCCGGCTTTCTACCAGTTGCAATGCACTGCCTACGGCGCCTTTGACGGAAAGCCGGATAGACTCTTGTAGAACAGGGTTATAATATAAAGTTAGCGGGTCAACATCGCCAACTTTTTTTGCGGTATCCCCTTGTAAGCCAAAGCTAGTTAGCGCCTTGCCTGCTATGCTTTTTGATTTAGCGGTTACTTCTACAGAGAAATTTGCCGGGATAATAACACCAAGCATAGCATCCTGCTGATGCATGACTTCGGTTATTGACTTTTCGGTTTGGGGGCCTTTTACCTGTGAAACTTTAAACATCCCGATTTTACCGATAGCTTTTACCAATTGCTTGCTTGCCTGTCCTGTATCGCTGTTGTTGATGAGTATCGACAGCCGGTTCTTGTTAACCAGTTGAAAAGTGCTGTTCTGGATGCTGGTAACCACCACCACCAAAATAATTGGCATAACAAACATCAGCGAAATGCCCACCCTATCGCGCAGCAAAATCCGGATATCTTTTATTATGGTGGCCTTTAGCTTAAACATCGTTCCTGATATCCTTTCCGGTTAAATTCAAAAACATCTGTTCAAGGCTTTCCTGCTTATGGTCGGCCATCAATTTATCTAAGCTGTCCTCTGCTATTATTTTGCCATTGTCAATCAAGGCAACCTGTTTACACAAATCTTCGGCTTCGCTCAATTGGTGCGAGGTATAAATCAACGTCGTACCGCCTTTATTCAATTCCAGCAGGTAAGCAATAATCGCGTGGCGGGTTTGCACATCTACCCCCACTGTCGGTTCATCTAAAAATATAATTTCGGGTTTGTGTATTACGCCAATGGCCAAATTAACCCTGCGCTTCATGCCACCACTAAACTTGTCGACTGGTTTGTCGCGTACCTCATCCAGCCCTAAAATATCCAGCAATTCGTTTGTTCGTTGTTTAATGGTTTGTTTGTTTAAACCGCTCCATGCCCCAAAAAATTGCAGGTTTTCAACCGGGCTTAGCTCCTGGTAAAATGAGAAATCCTGCGGTACAAAGCCAAACAGCTTATTAACCGCATTGTTATGTCTCCCAACTTCCTGTCCTAAAAGTTTAATATGTCCTTCATCGACATTGAGCAAGCCGGTCATTAGGCTTATGAGCGTAGTTTTACCTGCGCCATTTGGGCCAAACAGTCCGAAACGTTCGCCCTTTGCTATTTTCAAATTCAGTTTTGAAAACGACACCTCGGCATTGCCGGGATATTTAAAGCCCATGTCGGCAACATCAATAGCTAACGCGTTGCTTACTGCCATTTTATTTGCTTTAAAGTCTCAAAAGCAGCCTTTTCAACCGCTGCAATTTCAAGCAGGTAATCGCCCATGGTATTAAAATCTTCCTGGCTGGTTATGCGCCCTTTGTAAATGCCGGCCGCGTGAACCGCCGCCGTGCGCCACATATCGCCTGCCGTAGTAAATATACTGCTGATATCGGCCAAATGGTTGCCCGGCAGGTAAACATCTGCCTGCTGCAAAAACGCACCATATATGTACCGGAAACCGCCACCGCCGGTGCCAATCTCTTCCTGCATACGCACCATTTGGGCAAGGTACAGACCGGCTTTCTCCAGCCCCAGCTTATCGCGCCACTTTTTTATTTTAAGGCCGGTATTTTTTATGCCACTTACGCCAGCGAAACTGCCGGGGATATTCAGCATGTTGTACACATTTTTTTTGATGCCGCCCTTAATAGCCTGCCTAATCTGGTCGTCGGTGATTTCTTTATTTTCTTTTGGATAGTAAATATGCCCTTTAGGCGATAACGCACCTTTTGCAAAGCGAACGCGTTCCAATTGATAGCTATCCATTACATTCGTCCCTTCCATTATTGGATCGCTTACCAGGTAATTGTCACCATCTTTGCCATAAACAATTAAATTATGGGCATTAAAATGGAAGCGGTACTCTTTCGGGAAATAAGGTAAATAATAAACGCCTACCTGGCAGCCAACGGCGTGGCCATTGTGTAGGCAGTCGTCCAAGTAGATTTGAGCTTTTTCCTTCGAGCCGAATTTTTTACTGGTCACCGGTATATCAAGCGATTTGCAGGTGCGCTTAAATATATGCCCGGGGAATGTGCGGAAAGCTATCGCCGGGCCATTATTAATCTTTATAAAAGGTACGTAAACATAAAACAACCCGGCCCCTATGCCAAAGGCCAGCGGCTCGGTAATTTTACCGCCGGATGCATTCCATAATAAATTGCTGGTTACGCCCGATTCACAATGTGCAGCCTGACGATGTTCGAAATCAATCTTCATGCACGGTCATAGTTTTAAGGTTATCCACCTTTGTATTAAACGCTTC
>JBDUDE010000465.1:0-2450 GCA_040003105.1 Mucilaginibacter sp.
CCTTAATTTGTGGCACAAAATTCCGGATGTTTGATTTTGTATAATACCAAAACGAGTTTTCGTTCCAGAAACTTACATGCGTAGGGTCCTGGAATGCACCACGACCATCGGTTGATGGCGTCATCGATAGCAACATGCCGCCATGGGCTAGCACCCGGTAAAACTCGTTCATCAGGTGAATGGAATCTTTTAAGTGTTCCATAAAATCAACCGCCCTTATCACCCCCACCGAATTATCTTCAAACGGCAGCCTTTGGTTACAGTCGGCGACAATATCCACGTGAGGCAGGTCGTACATATCAACCCCCAAAAAGCCCGGCTTTTTGCGATGTGCGGCACCCATGTCAAGGGCCAGCAGGTTATTGCGTTTGGCCCAGCTCAGCATAATATCACTGATGTTCTGCTTATATAATTCGGTGTTTTTTTGCTGGATAAGCTGATTTTGTACCACCTGTGTTTGTGCCTGGTGAATGCGCTGAAAATAAAGCGGCTTTTCGATATGGGCAAATCTCGAGTCATTAATGTACATCCGTTGGATCAAATCCTGGTCGTCGCAAACAGATAATTCGGTATTATACCCGCCTGTCGACTGGTAAAGCTCTTTTGTAAAAGCGCGCAAATGGTTCGGCATATACCAGATGTACGACATTGTTTGCGGCGTTGGCGAAAACGAAAGGCATTCCTGGTAAGTTTTGCCATTGTGCTCAAACGGGCGATATGCCCATCCGTGTTTTTTATTGTACTCCGTAAATTCGGGCTCGCCGGTTTCAGTAATCCGGCTGGTGTTCGAAAATACGAATTGTGCCCCCTGCCCAAAAGCTTGCATTACCTCGGCAAAAGCGTTGGGGTGTAGCATGTCGTCGTGGTCAAGTTCCAGCATATATTTGCCGGCCGCGTGTTGCAGGCATTGCGCCTTTGCATCGCCAACACCTTTAATCGCCGGCGAATACAGCAACTTTACCCGCGGATCGTTAACTATGCCCGCCGGAAGGTCGTTTTTTGAGGCATTGCCGTTTAATAATAGCAGCCACTCCCAATCGGTTACCGATTGTTGCTGCAAGGATGTATAAGCATCCCCGAGAAAGCGCGTTTGATGCGTTGGGGTAAAAACTGATAGGTTAGTCATTGGTTACTGGTCATTAGTCATTGGGTCATTAGTAAAAAAATGACTTATAGTTTTCTTAACAGATAAAACAAATTGGCTTCGCTCGCCTGTGTACTGGCCAGCGGAGGGCCATTAAGGTTAGTACCGCCGCCGATTACGTACATGATATTGCCAACGGCAGCTGCCGACAGTCCCGCTGCCGCAACTGCCAACTCAATGGTGCTGTTAGTCCAGGTATTGGTGCTATAATCAAGCACATATACCGAGCTCCACGAGCTGCCGTTGTAATTAACCCCGCCCATCATGTATATTTTACCATTTAACAAGGCCGCTCCCGAGAAGTAAAAGCCCACCGAGGATGGCGCTGGGATTGAAGTCCAGCTCAGGTTTGAAAGGTCGAGATAGCCGTAGACCGATGTGGTGGCGCCCGGGTTAAATCCCTTGATATTACCACCGAGTATGTAAAGCCGTGAGCCTACCAAAACTGAGCCGCCACCTGTAAATTGCGGTGCCCGGGTGTTGAAAGTACTCCATTGATTTGACTGCGGCGTGTATACCTGCATCAATGCCGTGCTACCGCCGTCACCACCAAATACCATAACATTATTCATGTACCGCACCCCCGCGGCCCCTAATGCGGGATTGGGTATTGAAGCAGGTTTAGAGCCAGACCAGCTATCGCTATCCGGCGAATAAGCCTCATTGGCACTCACCCAGGTAGAGCCGTTGAAGCCGCCTATCACAAATATTGTATTGTCAAAGACCACCGCTGTTGCCGCGAAACGAGGATAGTACATGGGGTTTTTAACATACCATGCATTGGCCCCCGGATCGAACATTTGATTCATAACAGAATTTGAATCCGTATAAGTGCTATTGGCCGACCCACCAAAAGCGTATATCCGGTTTTGATACACCGTAGTTGCCTGCCACATACGGGGCACAGGCAAATTAGCCTGTAGGTTAAATGCCCTGGTAAGGGTAGTTGGCAATACAATAAGGCCGGTATTAATAAATCCATCCGGCGGAACATCGGAATTTGAAAGCATCACCAAACCAGAAGGTATATTGCCCGAGCTGCCGCTATTGCCCTGGTAGCCCTGGTTACCTTGATTTCCCTGATCTCCCTGATCGCCTTTATAGCCCTGGAAACCTTGGTTACCCTGGTCGCCTTGAAACCCTCTGTCTCCCTGGAATCCCTGATTGCCCTGGTCGCCTTGAAACCCTTTGTCTCCCTGGAATCCCTGATTGCCCTGGTCGCCTTGAAACCCTCTGTCTCCCTGGAATCCTTGATTACCCTGGTCACCTTGAAATCCTCTGTCTCCCTGGAATCCTTGATTGCCCT